>CAMDSS010000101.1 GCA_945907085.1 Cyanobium sp. NIES-981
CTTCGATCCTGGGAACCTCGCCAATCCCGGCAAGATTTTCCCCACCCCCCGCACCTGCGCTGAGTCCTCCAGGCGGATGACCCAGCTCCAGGTTTCAGGGGTCCAGCTGCCTGAAGAGGCCGTGGTGTTTTGATTAGTTCCTACTGCTCCTAGCCAAGCGCCTGCCGGCCTAGTCCCCGTTCTCGTCGGTCTCCTCCTCCAGGGACCAGGCCAAATTCACCACCACGGGGGCGTGGTCGCTGGGTTGTTCGTTGCCCCGGGTGGCCTTGTGGATCAGGCAGCCCGTGGCACAGCTCAGGAGGTCGTCGGTCAGATAGATGTGGTCGATCCGCCAGCCCTTGTCCCGGTCCCAGGCGCCGGAGCGGTAGTCCCACCAGCTCCAGTGGCCGGTATCGCTTTCAAACACCCGGAACACATCGCTGAGCCGATCTCCGAGCACCAGTTGCAGCGCCTCCCTTTCGGCCTGACTTGCCATGATCCCGCCGGTTTGGCGCTTGGGGTCAGGTAGGTCCCGGTCTTCGGGACCGATGTTGAAGTCGCCCACCATGCAAAGGGGATCGCCCTGGGTCTCTTGGACAGCCAGATAGCGCTGGAGGCAGGCCAGCCACTCGAGTTTGTAGGCGTATTTCTCCGAGCTCAAGGAGGAACCATTGGGCACATAGAGATTGAGCACCCGCACCCCATCCACCAGGGCGCTGATCACCCGCTTTTGCTCGCTCAAGCCTGGAGCCTCTGGGTCACCGGGAAGCAGGGCCTCGAAGCCGACCTGCACGTCGTCGAGGGGCAGCAGGCTGAGCAGGGCGACTCCGTTGTACGCCTTTTGCCCACTGATGACCACCTGATAGCCCAGGGCTTCAAAGGCCGCCCGGGGAAAGAGTTCATCGGTCACCTTGGTTTCCTGCAGGCAGAGCACCTCGGGACGCTCCTGTTGCAGCCAGGCCACCACCTGATCGAGGCGGGTGCGAACCGAATTCACGTTCCAGGTGGCGATGCGCATGGGCCCGCGGTCCGCTTGTCTCAGGGCCCCCTAGCATCGGTTGTCAGGACGATCCGGTGACGTGATGGAGATGGCTTCGCGCCAATCCCGTAGGACGCTTCGATTGCTGGGGGTGATGGCATTGGGCTTGGGCACCGCCTCGAGCACGGCCTTGAGTCCTGCTATGGCCCAGCAGGCGGATGGGGTTGGCCAGAGCTATGGGAACCCCCAACTCCAAAAAGAACTCGATTACGGCACTGGAAAACAGGATGGCGGTTCGATCTTCAACACAGCCAATCCGATTGAGCTGATGAACAAGTTGCGTAAATCCAGTTCCATGGATGACGCCACCTCCCCCTCCGATGCCGTGGATGCGGCCCTCAAGGGCCTTGATGCTTCGCCGGCCCCGGCTTTGAAGACCGGCTCCCCCCAGGTGAAGGGTCCTTAAGCGATTCCAGGCCCCAAGCGGCGGCAATGGCATCGAGCCGAGGGTTCTCCTGACCGGGCTTGAGGGCCTTGGCTTGGGCGATGGCGGCCTGGGCGCCGCTGGTGTTTCCCCGTTCCTGGAGGAGCAGGGCCCTTGCCAAGATTGGGGTTTGGTCCTTGGGGAAGGCGGCAGCCAGCCGGATCAGCAGGGCTTCGGCTTGGCCTGGTTGGCCCTGGCGCTGGAGCACGTTGGACAGCAGGAGGCCAATGTCGAGTGCCTCTGACTTGGGGGCCTCTGGCTGGGGCCCCTCTGACTGAACAGCCGGCTTGCTGGCTTGATCGAAGGCTGCCTGCAGTTGGCTCACGGCAAGGGCCCCCCTGCCGCTCTCCACTTGCAAGAGGGCCATCAGTTGCAGGGCTTCGATGTTGTTGGGGTTTTGGTTGAGCAGTTGGCGCACCTCCCGTTCAGCCCCGCTGCGATCGTTTTGGTCCCGTCGTAACTCCGCGAGCACCAGGCGCAGGGCCGGTCGCTCGGGTTGTTGATCGGCCAGGCGCTCCGAGAGGCTGAGGGCTTCGTCCTTGCGGTTGAGGGCAATCAGCAGCTCCAGCAGCCGTTGCTCCTCAGCCGCTGAGGCCCCTCCCTGGGCGGAGCGTTGCTGCAGGCCTTCGAGCTGGCGTTCCAGGGCCCGTTGCTTGGGATCGGTGGCCTGGCCACCGCTTTGCAGATGCCCCAGCCACCAGCCCCCGGCCAAACAGGCCCCGCCCAGGCTGGCCACGGCCAGGCCAATCCAGAGCTTGGGGCGGGAAAGGGCAAGCGGCATTGGCGAGGCCCATGGCTGTGGCTACCCAGTTTGCCCCGGCTGCCACTGGCATTGGGGCGCCTACACTCAGTTCTATGCGTCACCATCCGATTTCACCGGTCACCGAGCCGATGCAGTACCGGGCCATTGGCGTGGTGCGTGGGGTTTATGTGCCTTCCGATCCCGAGCAACTCACCCGTGGGTTGATTCGCACAGCCGATGGGGTTGAGATTGAAGCTGTGGTCTTGGGGCGTTTGCTCACCTTGATGCGCCGCCACCTCAACCTGGAAGAGCCCCATCTCTGGGTGGTGTACCCCCGGTCCAAGGAAGAGGAAGGGCTTCACCTCCAAATGGTGGGGGTCTGGGAGCCCAGCACCCTCGCTGAATCCGAACCCAGCGGGGAACTTGCTGAAGGCGAATCCACGGGAGAGAAGGCTGAAGCCAGTGACCAACTGCCCGAGGGCGACGACTATGTCTCCGTGCGGGGTGAGTTGATTTACACCCGGCCAGAGACCGGAGACCTGGTGGTCAAAGTGCGGCAGCAGCCCCGGCCTGATGGCAGCAGGCCCGTGCCCTTCAAGCTCCAGCTCAAGGGCGAGGTTCCCCTCGAGCATTTGCGCCATTTCGTCGCCCTCAACCTGCGCCGCCAGGGGCAGAACTTGCAGCTCGAGTCGTTTGAGGTGATCGGTCCGGTTGCCCAGCGCGGCACCCGGGGAGGCAAGGGCCGCCTCGATGCCAAGCCCACCCGTGATGGTGGCTCGGGTCGTGGTGCCAAGCCCGCCCGTGATGGTGGGGGCAACAAGCCTGGCCATGTCGCCGCTTCCCGGCCCAGTCCGGTGAGTCGCCCCTCCCTTTGAAGCAACCGCTAGGGGCAGGACTGGTGGTGTTGGTGGTGAGCCTGCTCGCCATCGTGGGCCCGCTGCTCGGCATCTCCCCGGCCTGGATTGTGCTGGCCGTCGCCCTATCCCTTGGGGCGTTGACCCTGGATTCGGCCAGTTTTGGTGGCCGGGGGGGCCACGTTTTGGCGGAAGCGCTTCCTGGCGGAGAGGCACGCCTGCGCCGCATTGCCATCCATGAGGCTGGCCATGTCTTGATTGCGGGCCACGAGAACATGGCCACGGGTCCGGTGTTGGTGGGAAGCCTGGCTTGCTTGAGGGCGGGGCTGAACACCAATGGCAGCACGGCCCTCGAAGCACCGGCCCAGGCCAAGCTGGCGGAGGAGGATCTGCGCCGGTGGAGCCGGGTGCTGCAGGCCGGTATGGCTGCAGAGCAGCTGATCTACGGCGAGAGCGTGGGGGGCATGGACGATCGAGCCCTGTTGGGCCGCCTGTGGGGCCTTTCGGGATTGGATGTGGCCCTGGCCCAGCGGGAGCAACGCCGGGCCCGCCGGGAAGTGGACGTGCTGCTCAAACAGCGCCAGGGCGACCTGGAGGCGGAGGCGGAGCGGTTGCTGCAGGCGGCCCCCCGGCTAGGGCGATGAGCCCCCCCAAACCATGAGCCAACTTGCCCTGATCGATTGCCCCACCGGCCTGGCGGGCAACATGTTGTTGGCGGCCCTGCTCGATCTGGGCCTGCCCCAAGAGGTGATCGATACCCCCCTCGCGGCCCTGGGCTTGGGCCATGCCTATCGGCTGGTGGTGGACGAGCGCCGGAGTGGTGGTCTGCGGGGGCTGCACCTGGAGGTGGAGCTTTGCGAGGTCTCCCCGCCCCATCGCCATTGGGGGGATTTGCGGCGACAAATCCTGGCGGCCCCCCTGGATGGTGCCCTTCAGGCCAAGGTGCTGGAGGTGTTCAGCCTGTTGGCGGAAGCCGAGGCGGTTGTCCATGGGGTGGCGCCCGAGCAGGTGCATTTCCATGAGGTGGGTGCCGTGGATGCCCTCGTGGATGTGGTGGGGGTTTGTGCGGGCTTGCTCCATTTCGGGGTGAGCGAGCTGATCTGCAGTTCGCCCCCGGGCGGCCATGGATCGGTGGCCACGGCCCACGGCCCCTTGCCCTTGCCCGCGCCCGCCGTGCTCGAGATCGCCCGCCAGCGTGGGGTTGAACTGGCGAGCGCGGAGGGCTTCCCCCCCGCCGAACTCACCACCCCGACCGGGCTGGCGCTCGTGGCTTGTTGGGCCGATCGCTTTGGGGTGGCGCCAAGCCACATCCCCGCCAGCATCGGCATTGGCCTGGGTAGCCGCCAGCTGGATCGGGCCAACCTGCTGCGCCTCACCCTGGCAGGGGCTCCCCAGGAGCCCCTGACCCAGCAACCCTTTAGCCAGGCTCCTGAGATCCAAGAAGTCGTGCTGGAGCAGCAGGCTCAGATCGATGACGCATCCGCTGAGGATTTGGCCTTCTTGATCCAGGCCCTGCGCGAGGCCGGTGCCAAGGAGGTGTTCAGCCAACCCATTGCCATGAAAAAGGGCCGCACCGGCCAATTGCTGACGGTGCTGGTGGATCCTTCAGCCGCTGCAGCCCTGCGCCGGGTTTGGTGGCAGCACAGCAGCAGCTTGGGGGTGCGGGAAAGCCACCAGCTGCGCTGGGTGTTGCCGCGCCGCAGCCTGGAGATCGCCACCCCCTTGGGATCCGTGCGCCTCAAGCAGGCCCAGTTGCCCGATGGGCGCTGGCGCAGCAAGCCTGAGCACGATGATCTGATCGCCCTTGCCACCCACCACAATCTGGGCCTGGATCAGGTGAGGACCATCGTGGTGCAGGCATTAACGGCCCTGGATGGGGACCAACAGCTGTGAAGCGATTCCAGAACCTGCGGGCTGGTCTCCAAACCCTGCTGGCTTGGCTGCGGGCCCAGGGGGCCCAGCTCCCCGGGGGGATCAAGCTGTGGACCACCCTGCTGAGTGCGGGTTTTCTGCTGGCAGCGGTGCTCAGCCATGGCCAGCAACTGCTGCAAATGCGGCTGGATTTGCAGGGCGTCCTGTGGCTGTTGCTGGGCGTGGGTGTCAGCCTGCTGAGCCTGGTGGCCAATGGGATCGGCCTGGGGGTGGTGCTCCATTGGCTCGGGCTCAAACCCCAGGGCCAGGCCCTGGTGGGGGCCTATCTCGCCACGAATCTCCAGAAGTATTTGCCCGGTGGCATTTGGCACCTGGCGGCCCGGGTGGCGTTGCTGCGGAGCCCAACGGCTCCCCTGCAGCACCCCGCTTCTGCGGGATTGGCCCTTTTGGCCGTGCTGCTGGATCCCCTGGTGGCAGCCATCGCGGCCCTCGCCCTGGTGCCTTTGGGGGGCTGGCAAGGCGGTTTGGCCTTGGTTTGTGTGCTGCCCCTGCTGCTGCTGTTGCCCCGTTGGCTGAATCCCCTGGTGGTTCGCCTTGAGCGCAGCAAGGCCGCCGGGCTCGGCCTCACGGATGCGGTGGGGATGGGCGAGGCCTTGGCTGAAGGTCCGCGCTTGAGCGGCTATCCCTGGCAGCTGCTGGCTGTCCAGGCGGTGTTTGTGCTGGTGCGGTTTGGCGGTTTTGCCTGCTGTGTGCAAGCGTTCGATCTCTCCTATGGCTTGGGCTGGGGCGGCTGGTTAGCAGGCTTTGCCTTCGCCTGGACCGCTGGCCTGGTGGTGCCCGGAGCCCCGGGGGGCCTGGGGGTGTTTGAGGCGGTCTTGCTCCTGCGGCTTGGGGTTGCAGTGCCCGAGGCGCCCTTGCTCGCGATCGCGATCAGCTACCGGCTTGTGGTGAGCTTGGCCGACCTGCTTGGCGCCTTCACCGCCCGGCTCGACCAGGGCCCCAAGCCCTAGGAGCAGCTCTTGTTGCGTTTGCAGGCCCGGTAATCCCAGGGGCGGAGCAAGCCCTCGCCAAGGCCCGGCCCATCGCTCGCGCCCGGCCCCCATACCCCCAGCTGATGGGAGCGGGCAGCCCGTTCGGCTTCGCCGTAGGCCAAGCCATCGCACTGCTGGAGATACTTTCCATAAACGAAGGCATGGCCCTGGCGAACCAGGGCCTGGTTGATGGGCTGGGAGGCACCGGATCGGAACACCTCGGCCACGCTGCGGCCATAGCGATCCGTGGTTTGGACCTTCAAGGTCACCGAAGAGCCGGGGGGCACCAGGGTTATTAGGGCCGCTTTGGCCCGCGCTCCGGCAGCACCCTGGCTGAGTTCGGGGGCATCAATGCAAGCCAGCCGCACCACCCGCCTGTGGCCCCCATCCAGCACGGTCAGGGTGTCGCCATCGCCGACGCTCAAGACCCTGGTTGGGGTCTGGGGGATGCTCTCCATGCCATGGGCAATGGCAGGACTGGCGGCCAGCAGCAACGCGGTGATCCAGCCCCGGGCCCCATTCATGCCTTTGTCTCAAGGGGGCTCTTGCCAAGCCGATAGTGCTGAAGGTGCGAGGCCAGCGTGCCCACGAGCCGCTGCCTGGCTTGCCGAGACGTCCAGGCGAAATGGGGCGTGAGGATCAAATTCGGCACCTGCTTGAGGGGCTCCAGTTCGGCGCCCGGGGGTTCGATGTCCAGCACGTCGAGGGCGGCACCAGCCAGTCCCCCGGAGTGCAGGGCTTCCACCAAGGCCCCGGTGTCAATCAGGCCACCGCGGCCCATGTTGACCAACACCGCAGAGGGTTTCAGCCAGCCCAAGCGCTCCCGATTGATCAGCCCCTGGGTTTGGGGCGTGAGGGGGGCGTGCAGGCTCACCACATCAGCTGCCTTCAAGGCGGTTTCCACCTCGTGCTGGCTGCT
>CAMDSS010000102.1 GCA_945907085.1 Cyanobium sp. NIES-981
GTGGCGCTGCCGCAGCTCGGGCTCCATGCCCCCATCCAGCAACAATCCCAGCCGCTGCCGCCTGACGGGCCTGAGGCCCAAGGCACCGGTGGCAAAGCGATTCAAGGCGGAGCCCTCCACGTACTGGATGCGGGGATCGCTCCAGTACAAGGCGGCACCGTTCATCACATTGGGGTGGGTGATCAGGCAGCCACTCGCGGCCGCCAAGAGCCGCGCCGCCGGCAGGGCATCCCCGGCATAGCCGCCCTGGTCGCAGCCAATGCCAGTGGGGATCACCAGCAAGGTGGGCATGGGGGGCGCCATAGAAGCTCCGGTGCTCATCAGGCGTCTTCGACCACGACAACGGCCTCAACCACCAGTACGGATCCCTCCGAGCTGGACTCCACCGCCGTAATTGCCCAGCGCAGGGGCCGGCCATGGGCGGCCAAGGCCTGGCGCACTTGGTCAAGCAGCGGTCCGCCCTGGCGCAGGAGCCGCAGCTCCAGGGGCTCAAGCCTCACTTTTGGTATTGGCCGAACTGGGCTTCGTAGAGGGCATCCTCCTGGCCAGCCCTGAGCTTCAGATCGCTGCGGGGGAAGGACACACACAACAGGGCATAGCCCTGTTGCTGCAGTTCAGCTTTCACACCCATGGCATCGGGTTGGTGCACCGTGCCCTCCGTGACCACAGCGGCACAGGTGGTGCAGACCCCTGAGCAGCAGGAGCTGGGCAGGGCCACCCCGGCCGCTTCAGCTGCCGCCAACACGGTTTGCTCACTGCCGCACTGGAAGGTGTGGCTGTTGCCGTCGATGTCGCAGACAACAGTGAAGGCTTGGGAGTCGGTCACAGAGGAAGGGCAGCAGCGGGCCGTGCCAGCCCATTCTCCCAGGCAGCTCTAAACCTGGTGCCACTGGCTGGGATGGGGGGCCAGGTACTCAGGCGGAGTCTCGCCCTCCCCAACCACTGGGGCCGAAAGGGCCAGATCCAGGCTGATCGAATAGCGGGTGTCATCGGGGTCCTCGTTGGGCAAGACCGCGTGGTCGAGATGGGAGGGGAACAAAACCAGCAATCCGGCCTGGGGTGCCAGATCAATCCAGGGAGCATTCCAATGTTCTTGCGCACCAGCCAAGGGGCCCCCATGGCCCACGGCCAGACCAGGCACCAATTCGTTCACCTGGCGGTGGGGGTAAAGGCGCAAACAGCCTTGGCGGCCACTGCCATCGCCATTGAGGTAATAGACCGCGCTCAAATGGGCATTGGGGTGATGGTGCCGGCCCACCACCTGATCCAGTTCGCTCACCACGGGCCAACAGCGCTGCAGATGCAGGGAGACCTGGCTCAAATCGAAGCCCAAGCCCTGCAAGTAGCTGCGGGCATGGTCCAGCAGGGAGGCGATCAAAGGCGCAAAGGTCGGGTGGCGATGGAGCTGCCAAGCGCCATTGAGATCCCCAGTCCAGGCACAACCCGGATCCGGATTGGAGCTGGCCCCACCCCGAAGCTCGTTAATCGCCTGCAACTGGAACGCCGTGTCCAAGGGATCCGGAGCCAGCTGCACCCGCCCGAGGGCCACCGGAAACAAGGGCTCAAGCGCCAGTTGCCCCAAGGCCAAGCCTCCCATGGTTGTCATGACCGCCGGCTCTAACGACCTACAGAAGCCATCCTCCTTCGCGAGAGAGTCCAATGATGTCCTGACCACAAAAAACCCAGCACCCCAGAGGTCGTGTTGCCCGCAAAGCGGGCGTAACGGCCGAAGGGTGCTGGGTATGAGGGTTGAAAAGCGAAGATCTCAACCCGAACGTGACTCAACCAATCAGCTTGGATGAACCAAACGAATCAACTAGACCATCGCGGCTGCGCCACCCACCACTTCCAGGATCTCCTGGGTAATGGCAGCTTGGCGAGCCTTGTTGTAGTCGAGGGTGAGGGTCTTGGCGAGGGCCTTCGCGTTGTCGCTGGCGTTGTTCATGGCCGTCATGCGACTGGCCAATTCGGATGCAGCCGCCTCCTGCAACGAACGCAGTAACTGGTTTTCCAGGTACAACGGCAGCAGAGCATTGAGCAATTGGTCCGGGCTCTGATCGAAGACGACGTCGGAAGGCAATTTGGCCACCGCATTGGCAGTGCTTCCGGCTTCCACACCAAGCTCACCCTGGCGGGTTGTTAGGCGGAAGATCTCATCATCGGGAAGCGCAATCCCTTGGGGATCCAGGGGAAGCAAGGTTTGGGATACGGGCTTGGAGCTCACCAAGTTGATGAACTTGGTGAAGATGATTTCCACCCGATCGGTAGAGCCGGAGAGGAAATCGGCCAGCACGTCGCTAGCGATGCCCATGGCTTCCTTGGCGTTAGGCACCTGCTCCAGGCCGGTAAATGTGGCCCGAATGGTGTAGAGCTTGGCGCGGTTCTGGAAGTACGTGATCGCCTTACGACCGATCAGCACCAAATTCACGGTGTAACCCTGGGCCTTGAGCTCGGCGTAACGGATTTCCGTGCGCTTGATGATGTTCGCGTTGTAGCCACCGCACAGACCCCGATCGCCGGTCACGGCCAACAGGGTGATGGTGGAGACGTCCCGTTGCTCCAATAGGGGAGCATCAGCATCTTCAAACCGCATGCGCGACTGGAGATTCTCCAGGATGCGGGCCAGACGGTCGGCGAAGGGGCGACTGCGCAGGACCTGCTCCTGGGCGCGGCGCACCTTGGCTGCCGCCACCAGGCGCATGGCCTCGGTGATCTTGCGGGTGTTCTTGACCGAACCAATTCGGTCGCGGATGTCCTTGAGGTTTGCCATTGGTTATGCCCTTCCTCAAACCGAGGCGAGCATGGTCGACTTCACCTCTTGGATGGCATCCTTGAGCATGGCCTCAGCTTCGTCGCTGAGTTGCTTCTCGGTCTGCACCTTGGAGATGAAGTCAGCCTTGTTGGACTTCAGGTAGTCACGCAGTTCACGGCAGAACTGAACAACGGATTCCACGGGAACCTCGTCAATCAGGCCTTTCACACCGGCATACACAACGGCCACCTGTTCGGCAAGGATCAGGGGGCTGAACTGGGGTTGCTTGAGGATCTCGCGCAGGCGCTTACCCCGGGCCAGTTGCTGCTGGGTAGCAGCATCGAGGTCGGAAGCGAACTGGGAGAAGGCCGCCAGTTCGTCGAACTGGGCCAGTTCCAGCTTCAGGGTGCCGGCAATTTTCTTGATCGCCTTGGTTTGGGCTGCACCACCCACCCGGCTCACGGAGATACCCACGTTGATCGCGGGACGCAGACCAGAGTTGAAAAGGTCGGAGCTGAGGAAGACCTGACCATCGGTGATCGAAATCACGTTGGTGGGGATATAGGCCGAGACGTCTCCAGCTTGGGTTTCGATGATGGGCAGGGCGGTCATGCTGCCCTTGCCCATGGCATCGGAAAGCTTGGCAGCCCGCTCGAGCAGACGGCTGTGGCAATAGAAGACGTCGCCGGGGTAGGCCTCACGGCCGGGGGGACGACGCAGCAGCAGCGACATCTGGCGGTAGGCCTGGGCTTGCTTGGTGAGGTCGTCGTAGATGACCAGGGTGGCCTTGCCCTTGTACATGAAGGACTCAGCCAGGGCTGCGCCGGTGTACGGGGCGAGGTATTGGAGTGCGGCGGCTTCGGAAGCACTGGCAGCCACCACGATGGTGTAATCGAGGGCGCCTTTCTCGCGGAGCACTTCCACCACGTTGGCCACGGAAGCGGCCTTCTGGCCCACGGCCACATACACGCAAACCACGTCCTCACCTTTCTGGTTGAGGATGGTGTCGATCGCGATAGCAGTTTTGCCGGTCTGACGGTCGCCAATGATCAGCTCCCGCTGGCCACGGCCGATGGGGATCATGGCGTCGATCGCGGTGATGCCCGTTTGCATGGGCTCGTGCACCGACTTGCGCTGGATGATGCCAGGCGCCATCGACTCAATCAGCCGGGTTTCGGTGGTGGCGATGTCGCCCTTGCCATCGATGGGCTGGCCCAAGGAGTTCACCACGCGGCCCAGCATGGCTTCGCCTACGGGCACAGCGGCAATCTTGCCGGTGGCCTTCACGGTGCTGCCTTCCTGAATCCCGCGACCTTCACCCATCAACACCACGCCGACGTTGTCGTCCTCAAGGTTCAGGGCGATGCCTTCGGTGCCGTCTTCGAACTGAACCAGCTCGCCGGCCATCACCTGCTGGAGGCCGTAGACCCGGGCGATGCCATCGCCGATCTGGAGCACGGTTCCGACATTGCTGACCGAAACCGACTTGTCGTAGTCCTCAATTTGCTGCTTGAGGATGGCGCTGATCTCGTCGGGGCGGATGGAAACCATGGGAGGAAGTCCCCGCAGGCGGGGCGAATGAAAGGAAAGGCTGGGAAGCGGAGAGGGTTGAAGCGGAAGGGCCAGCGACCAGCTGGTCGCCTGGAGGTGGGCTAGCTCACCTTGGCGAGCGCCAAGCCAAGGCGGCGCACTTGGCCAGACAGGCTGGCATCAATCACTTGGGAGCCCATGCTGACGATGAAGCCCCCAATCAGGCTCGGATCGACGGCGAGATCGAACTCGACAGCTTTGCTCCCCGTAATCGCCTGGACCTTCTCATTGAGTTGGGCCTGCTGATCTTCGGTGAGCTCAGTGGCTGAGGTGACTTTCGCAAGGGTGATGTTGCGAAGGGTGCGATACAGCTCGAGGAACCGCAGCAGCACCGAATCAAGCGCGGAAATCCGCTGGCGGTCTGCCAGGAGCTTGAGCAGGTTCTGCATCGAAGGCGTCAGCTGATCGGCAAACAAAGTTGCCAAAGCAGCTTTTTTGGCTTCGGGCTCCAACACCGGGGAAGCCATGGCCTCACGCAATACGGAGCTCTCTTTCCAAATAGCGAGCAAATCCTTGACCTGCTCTGCCACCGCGTCGGTTTCCTTGCGGGATTCAGCCACCTGAAGCAACGCTTCGGCGTAGGGGGTGGCGATCGAATTGAGGAGAGGCATCAGGCTTTCTCCAGGGTGTTGATGGACTGATCAATCAGTCGAGCCTGGGCTGCTGCATCCAGCTTTCCGGGCAAGATGGCCAAAGCCTTTTCAATGGCTCGGTTGGCAGCTTCCCGGCGCAGCTGGTCGGTGACCCTGGCCGCTTCGGCACTCAGGTCGGACATGGCGCCCTGCTTGAGGCGGGCCATTTCTTCGATGGTGCGCTTCTCGCTCTCAAGCCTCAGGGCCTCAGCGCGGGCTTGACCATCGGCGCGGATTTGCTCAGCCTTCTGCTGGGCAGCCGCAAGATCAGCTTGGGCTTGGGCCAACGCAGCGGTGGACTGGACCAGGCGGTCTTCAGCATCCTTGAGATTCGTGAGGATCGCGCTACGGCGACGCTCGAGGATGCCACCGAGGAATCCTGGCAGAAACTTCCAGAGGGCGAAAATGACAATCGCCAGGTTGATGATGTTGGTCTCAAACAAGTTGAGATTGAGACCAAACGTTCCATGGGCCGCCAAAAGATGGCTCAAGGGAAGGGAAGAAAACACGATGCTCATGACGTTGCCAACAGGCGGGACACGATGAGGGCACCGAGCTGGTCGGCAGAAGCGTTGAGCTTGGTCACGGCTTGATCGCGTTCAGCGTCGATCTCGCGACGGGCCTGCTCCCGTGAAGCATTGGCATCGGCCGTAGCCATCGCCATCGCCTCCCGATAGAGACGGTCCATCTCCTGCTCAGCCTCTTGGATCAGCTTTTGGGACTGCTGACGCGCGTCCTTGAGCTGTTCCTTGAGGTCGGCTTCCAGGCGCTCGACCTGGGCCAGCTTTTGCTTGGCATCGGCACGACTGGTGGTGATGAAGCTCTCGCGTTCCTCCACAACCCGGCCGACCGGGCGGAAAAACAGCGAATTCAGAATGAAGGTGAGGAGGACCACCTGAACTGCCATCAAGGGCAGGGTGGCGTCGAGGTCAAAGAGACCTCCCTCCTGAGCACCTGCTTCGGCAAGCAGAAGCCAGCTGGTCATTGGGGCGAGGGCGCTGGAACGGTCAGGCGGGGAAGCGGCAAGTGGGGATCTGGAGGGAAGGGGCTCAAGCCCCCACCATCCAGCCACTCACCTTGCGATCAACCAGCGAAAGGGTTGGCGAACAGCAGCACCAGAGCGACCACAAGGCCGTAGATGGTGAGAGCTTCCATGAAGGCCAGGGACAGCAGCAGGGTGCCGCGAATCTTGCCTTCGGCTTCAGGCTGACGTGCAATGCCTTCAACGGCGCTGCCAGCTGCGTTGCCCTGACCGATGCCGGGGCCGATGGCACCGAGGCCGACAGCCAGGCCAGCGGCCAAAACCGAAGCAGCGGAGGTGATGGAATCCATGGTGGAGTGGGGAATGGGTGGCGCCAAACAGCGCGTGGTGGACCGGGAGTAAAACCCTGCGCCTGGGACATCCCTGGAGGGATGGGCCCGGGGTGCAACCGGACCTGCGCGCAGGAGATTTAGCAGAGCGTGGGACGACTCTGCAAAAGGGAAGAGTGACTAGTGGTGCTCTTCGTGCACCGCCTCACCGATGTAGTAGGCCGCCAGGGTGGCGAAAATCAGAGCTTGGATCGCACTGGTGAACAGGCCTAGGAACATGGCCGGCAGGGGCACGATCAAGGGCACCAAAAACGTCAGCACAGCCACAACCAATTCATCGGCAAGGATGTTGCCAAAGAGACGGAAGGACAGCGACAGGGGCTTGGTGAAGTCCTCGATGATCTTGAAGGGAACCATGATCGGCGTTGGCTCAACGTAGTACTCGAAGT
Source organism: Cyanobium sp. NIES-981 (assembly GCA_945907085.1). Taxonomy (GTDB): domain Bacteria; phylum Cyanobacteriota; class Cyanobacteriia; order PCC-6307; family Cyanobiaceae; genus Cyanobium_A. The sequence continues at coordinate 6,735 of CAMDSS010000102.1, forward strand.
ACCGCAGACCTTTGCGGCTCAAACCCGCGTAGAAATAGGCCAACGACACCAAGAGAGCCAATGCCACGGTGGTGTTGATATCGGCCGTGGG
>CAMDSS010000103.1 GCA_945907085.1 Cyanobium sp. NIES-981
TCGGTAAACCGTTCGTAGTGGCCCAGGTCGAGGTCGGTTTCAGCCCCGTCTTCGGTCACGAAGACTTCGCCGTGTTGGTACGGGCTCATCGTGCCCGGATCCACGTTGAGGTAGGGGTCCAGCTTGAGGATCGAAACGCTGTACCCGCGTGACTTCAGCAGCCTTCCCAAGCTGGCCGCCACGATGCCTTTGCCGATGCTGGAGACCACACCGCCGGTAACAAAGACAAATTTGCTCATGGCGCATCGGCTGATTCTTCAATCTACCGATAGCCACCAAGGCCCCCTCGGGCTTGCCCTTTAGCCGAGCTCAGGCTTCCAGCAGGCTGCGCAGCATCCAGGCGGTTTTTTCGTGGATCTGCAGCCGCTGGGTGAGCAGATCGGCCGTGGGCTGGTCGTTGGCGTCGTTCACCAGGGTGAACAGGCTGCGGGCGGTGCGGGCGACGGCCTCATGGCCCATCACCAGCTCCCGCACCATGGCCAGGGCGTTGGGCACGCCTTGGGTTTCCTGGATCGAGGCCAGGGCAGCAAAGTTGGCTCCGCCAAAGGGTGCCGGGCAGCCCAGGGCGCGGATGCGTTCGGCGATCACATCGAGGGCGGTCCAGAGCTCGGTGTATTGGTCCATGAACATCAAATGGAGCGTGTTGAACATCGGTCCAGTCACGTTCCAGTGGAAGCCGTGGGTTTTGCCGTAGAGCACGTAGCTATCGGCCAGCACCCTCCCCAGGCCGGCGGCGATCTCCTGGCGCTGGGCTTGGGAGATGCCGATGTCGATGCTGCCGATGGAGCTGGTGCCCATTTCAAGGCTGCCGGTGGCGCTGGTCATGGTTACTGAGGGGCGATGGAACGGGTTTGGGCGGGAATTTAGGCGTCTTCCTCTTCCCAGGTGCTTGCCACATGCAGCTCGTCGAGTTGCTTGGTGGCGACTCCCCCTGGGGCGCCGGTCATCAGGCAGCGGGCCTGCTGGGTTTTTGGGAAGGCAATGGTGTCGCGGATCGAGTCTTCGCCGGCGAGCAACATCACCATCCGGTCGATGCCGAAGGCCAGGCCGCCGTGGGGAGGGGCGCCCATGTCTAGGGCGTCCATCAGGAAGCCGAACTGCTGATTGGCCTCTTCTAACGGCAGTCCAATGGTTTGGAGCACCTGGCGCTGCAGATCCGAATTGTGGATGCGCAGGGAGCCTCCGCCCAGTTCCAGGCCATTGAGCACCAGGTCGTAGGCCTGGGCGCGGGCGGTGGGCAGAGTGGCGGCCCATTGGCTGGGGTCGTCGCCCAGGTCGGCCGTGTTGGGGGCGCAGAAGGGATGGTGCAGGGCCTCGAGCCGGTTCTCCTCGGCGTTGAACTCGAACATCGGGAAATCCACCACCCACAGGAAGTTCCAGGTGCTGTTCTCCTTGTCGGGAGTCACCAGATTCAGCTCGCGGGCCAGGTATTGGCGCACCCGATCGAGGGCCTTGTTCACCGTGGCCGTGTCGCCAGCGCCAAATAGCAGCAGGGTGCCCGGTTGGGCTCCGGTGCGCTCCAGCAGTTCGGCCTTGATCGCCTCCGAGAGGTTGTCTTTGATGGCGCCGATGGTGTCGATCTCACCGCCATCCCGCACCCGGATGAACGCCAGCCCCCCCGCGCCTGCGGCCTGGGCTTCGCTGAACACATCGCCGCCGGGCTTGATCCGCACGTTGCTGATCGCCTCATTGCCGCCGGCCACGGCGATGCACTTCACCGAGCCCCCCGAGGCCACCGCGCCGGAGAAGACCTTGAAGCCCATGTCTTTGACCAGGTCGCTCACGGTGGTGAGCTCCATGCCGTAGCGGGTGTCGGGCCGATCGGTGCCGAAGCGATCCATGGCCTCATGCCAGGTGAGGCGCGGGAAGGGCCTGGGCAGATCAACCCCTTTGACGGCCTTCCAGATGCTGGCGATCAGGGTTTCGTTGAGTTCGAGGATCTGTTCTTGATCCATGAAGCTCATTTCGATGTCCAGCTGGGTGAATTCCGGCTGGCGATCGGCCCTGAGGTCTTCATCGCGGAAGCAGCGGGCCACCTGGTAGTAGCGCTCGATGCCGCCCACCATCAGCAGCTGCTTGAACAGCTGGGGGGATTGGGGCAGGGCAAACCACTCGCCGCCGCATACCCGGGACGGCACCAGGTAGTCGCGGGCGCCCTCCGGGGTAGAGCGGGTGAGGACGGGGGTTTCCACCTCGATGAAGCCCTGGTCCTCCAGGTGGCGGCGGGCGGCCTGGATGGTTTGGGCCCGCAGCCGCAGGTTGCCGTTCATGCGCTCGCGGCGCAAATCCAAATAGCGGTGGCGCAGGCGCAGCTCTTCGCGCACCTGTTCGTCGTCGTGAACCGACACCTGGAAGGGCAGGTTGCCGCGCACGCTGTTGAGCACCGTGATGGAGCTGGCCAGCACCTCGATGTGGCCCGTGGCCAGGCGGTCGTTGATCGATTCGGTGGGACGGTTGCGCACCGTGCCCTCCACCTGGAGCACCGTTTCGTTGCGCAGGTGTTCTGCGACGGCGAAGGCTTCAGCGCTCAGGTCGGGGTCCACCGTGATCTGCAGGCTGCCGCTGCGGTCGCGCAGGTCGATAAAAATCACCCCACCGTGGTCGCGGCGCCGATCCACCCAGCCGCAGAGCTGCACCGCTTGGCCGCTGGATTCACTGCGCAGATCACCGCACCCGTGGCTGCGCATGGGAAATCCCTTTAAGTCTGCACGGATTTTCCCATGCGAACCCGCGGGATCTAGGCCCGCCGGTAGAAGGGGCGCTTCACCACCACGGCAGGTTCCGACTTGCCGCGGATCTGCACGGCCAGCTCCGTACCCAGTTTGGCGGCGGCAGGGGGCACATAGGCCAGGGCAATCGCTTCCCCCAGGCTGGGCGACCAGGTGCCACTGGTCACCTCCCCCACCACCTGATCGTTGTGCAGCACGGGGTAGCCATGGCGGGCGATGGCGCGGCCCTGGAGCTTGAGCCCCACCAGCCGTTTGCCCACCCCCTCGGCGGTTTGGCGCTCGAGCACCTCGCGGCCGATGAAGGGCTTGGGCATCTCCAGGTGCACCAGCCAGCCCAGCCCGGCTTCCAGGGGGGTGGTGCTGGCATCCATCTCCTGGCCGTAGAGGTGCATGGCGGCTTCCAGCCGCAGGGTGTCGCGGGCCCCCAGGCCGCAGGGGGTCACCCCCTCGCTGAGGAGTTGCTGCCAGAGGGCAGGGCCTGCGGCGCGATCCACTAGCAGTTCGCAGCCGTCTTCACCGGTGTAGCCGGTGCGCCCCACAAACGCCTGGGCCCCCGCTGCGGCCCCTTGGGCCGTGCCGTTGAGGCTCAGATCGCGGTGGCCAAAGCGGGGTAAGCCGCTGAGGTTTGCGCCGCTGAGGGCTTCCAGCCTGGCCATGGCTTCGGGTCCTTGCAGCGCTAGCAAGACGCCATCGCCCTTGCGATCGGTGATCGTGATGCCGGCGGGTTCGAGCTGGCTGCGCAGCCAGGCGGTGTCGGCGTCAGCGCAGGCCGCATTGATCACCAGTAGCAGTTCGGCTTGGCCATCCCTCTGGCCCCGGTCGTAGACGATCAGATCGTCGCGGATGCCCCCGGCTGCGTTGAGGAGCACGGTGTAGCAGGCCTCCCCAGGTCCGATGCGGAACAGGTCGGTGGGCACCAGGGCCTGGAGAGCATCCTTGGGACCAGCACCGCGCAGGGTGATCACCCCCATGTGGGAGATATCGAACACACCACAGCTGCTGCGCACGGCCTGGTGCTCGGCGACCAGGCCTGCAAATTGCACGGCCATCTCCCAGCCGGCAAAGGGCACCATCCGCCCGCCAGAGGCTTGGGCGGCTTCAAAAAGGGGCGTTCGCTGGAGGGGCCCCGCAGAGGGATCGGCCAAGGGGCAAGGCAGGCGGCATGGCTTGAATCCTATGGAGACGGGCCAGCCGTGCCGACGGGCGGAGCACTGAATTTTGGGCGAGATTCGGAGGAAAATTGAAGTTTTTCAGGGGTTCTGCTGCAGATGCGCAGCGTTTTTGCGGTTGTGAAGCGATCCACACCGTGGGGGTGGCCATGGGCGTTGTAAGAAGGAGAATCACCAATCACTCTTCGGAGCCGCCTCTATTGGTCACAGCACTTGCAATCACCCCCCCCATTGAGTTGATGGCGGCCCAGGTTGACTGTGAAGTGCTCACCTTGCCTACCGGCGCCAAGCTGTTTTCCCGGGGTGCCCCCGCGGATTCCATCTATGCGGTGCGGCGCGGGATCGTTGAGGTGGTGGGCGAAGGCGGCGAGAAGCTTTGCTATCGCCCCGGCGAGTTTTTGAGCTACCAGGACATCGTTTGGTTTGTGGGCACCTACCGCAATGAGGCGTTTGCCCGCACCCCCGTGGAAGTGCTGCGCCTGGAGCGGCTGCGCTTTTTGAACCTGCTCCACAACCATCCGACCCTGGCGGTGTTGTTGATCAGCCAGCAACACGAGCGCCTCAGGGAGCAGCGCACCAGCGGCACCTGCTGCTACTGAGTACGGCTACTCCAGGTTGCTCTTTAGGGAGCTTGCTCAGGCCGTCAGGGCGCGCTCCACGTAGGCAGGAATGGCGTTGAAACCCCCCTGCTGCCAGCGGGTTGACCAAATCTCACAGCCACTGGCTACGGCCGCGGCGCGCTCGCTGTTTGGCTCGAGGTAACGACGGCCGTCAGTGGCGGCGAACGTCCAACTCCACCAGCCACTGGGATACATGGGCACCCAGCCGTAGAGGGGATCGGCATGGCCGAACACCTCCCGGATCAGGCGCACGGTGTCGATGTGCACCTGGCGGAAGGCCTCTGGGGATTCGCTTTGGGTGGCAAACACGCCACCGGGTTTGAGGATGCGGCGGCAGTTTTCAAAGAAGGCGCGGTTGAACAGGCCTTCAGCCGGTCCGGCGGGATCGGAGCCATCCACCAGCACCACGTCATAGCTGGCATCGGCGGCGGCGGCGGCCCAGGCGATGCCGTCGCCCACGGTGAGATGGAAGCGGGGATCGTTCCAGCAGCCACCGCCAATCGAGGGCAGGTACTGCTGGCTCCACTCCACCACCAGGCCGTCGATTTCGACCATGTCGAGGTGCTCGACCCCGGGGTGCCTGAGGCATTCGCGGGCCGTGCCGCCGTCGCCCCCACCGATCACCAGCACCCGAGCCAGGCTTTCGGCGCCGCAAAGGGCGGGGTGAACGATGGCTTCGTGGTAGTGGCGTTCCTGGCGCTCGGCGGTCATCCAGCAGCCATCCAGCAGCAGTCCTTTGCCGTAGCGGACGCTGTCGATGATTGTCACCTTCTGGAAGGGGGAGTCCTGTTCGGCGATCACCGTGCCCTCGAGGCCATAGCGCACGCCATCGAAGGTTTCATCGATCCAGCCCATCGCCCTTGCAGTAGCTGCCTCCAGCTAAGCGCTTCGGGGGTGTAGCGCCCAAGACATCGCCCTGGCAGGCTCAACCCATGGCAGTAGGGCGACCCATTGGTGATCTGCACGTGAGCGCCGCCGTGGTGATCCCAGCGGCGGAGTTGCAGTGGCGATTTTCCAGGTCTTCCGGGCCAGGGGGTCAGAACGTCAACAAGGTGGAGACCGCCGTCGAGCTGGGCTTTGATCTGGCAGGCACCAGCGCCATCGGCCCGTTTCAAAAACAGCGGCTGCTGGAGCGGCTGGGATCCCGGTGTGTGGCTGGTTGCCTGCGCGTTGCAGTCTCCGACCATCGCTCCCAGTACCAGAACCGCCAGCTCGCCATGCAGCGCCTGGGAGACCTATTGCGGGAGGGGTTGAAGCCTCCTCCGAAGCTGCGCAAGCCCACCAAGCCCACCCGGGGGGCGGTGAAGCGGCGTGTGGAGGCTAAGAAGCAACGCAGTCAGATCAAACAGGACAGGCAACGTTCTCGGTCCATGGACGATTAGGACCTGCCCAGTTCGGCACATGAGATATGGAGAGAAGAATAAAATCAGTAAAGTAATGAGGGATACATTGAGATGCATTCTTGGGCACGCTTAGCCCTGTGGGGATGTCGCTGGAGGAGGTAAAAATATTGTGATAAATTCATTGTCTATGCCAGTCTGTTGTGCAAGAAATGCAGTCTGAATTGACGTCTCGAGAAAAAGTTCTTATCGGTTCAGAAGAGTGGTGTAATTGGCCCAATGCAGGTCTCCATGCCATCCGGGCCAGGGTTGACTCTGGAGCCAAGACTTCAAGTATTCACGCGATCAATATTTCGACGTTCCAACGCGGTGGCAAGGATTGGGTGCGCTTTGGTGTGCCCCCTTTTCAAGGGAACAAAAGAATTGTGCTTTACCATGAGTCAGAGATTTTAGAATTTCGCAGGATAAGGAGTAGTAGCGGCTCGACCGAGTCGAGATGTGTCATTAAAGAGCTCGTATCAATTGGAAATTATCGATTTGAGATCGAAATTACCCTTGCAAATAGGGATGCGATGGGTTATCGCATGTTGCTTGGTCGTGAAGCGATTATGGATCGCTTTGTCGTTGACCCATCGGAGTCATTCCTGCATGGAAATTATGACCAAGAGGAATTAAAGAAGCTCTATTGCCAGCCTGCACTTGGATCTAGGGGGTTAAATCTGGGAGTTTTGGCCAGTAATCCGAAGCTTTACAGTAATCGACGTCTGATTGAGGCCGGGGAAGAGCGCGGTCACAACATGCGCTTTTTAAGTGTTAAAGATTGCTATATGCGACTCGATCATCTGCGGCCCCAAATCCATGGCCGAGGCGGGGATGTGGTCGAGGGCTTGGATGCAATCATTCCCCGGCTACGGCCAAGCGTTACTTTTTAT
>CAMDSS010000104.1 GCA_945907085.1 Cyanobium sp. NIES-981
CTTGTGGGCGAGCGCTTTGCCGGGCGCAGCATCGCCACGGCCGATGACTTCAGCTACACCGATCCGGTGGATGGATCGATCAGTGGCGGCCAGGGCCTTCGGCTACTTCTCGATGACGGCAGCCGGGTGGTGCTGAGGCTGTCTGGCACCGGCACCCAGGGGGCCACCCTGCGGGTCTACCTCGAGAGCTATGTGCCCCCCAGCGGCAATCTCAACCAAGACCCCCAACAGGCCTTAGCCGACCTGATCAACTCGATCGATCAGTTAGCGGAAATCAAAACCCGTACCGGGCTGGATCAACCCACCGTGATCACCTAGGCCAAATCGGCATCGGCCTCAAGCTCGGGCTTGCCGAACCAACGCTCCTCCAGGCCCTTGATCGCCACATAGAAGGGAGGCACCACGCCCAGCGAGAGGACTGTGGCCACAAGCAGCCCGCCGAAAATCACGGTGCCAAGCGACTGTTGGCTATGGGCACCTGCCGTGGTTGCAACCACCAGGGGCAGAAAGCCGGCTAGGGAGGCGATCGCTGTCATCAGGATGGGGCGCATGCGTGATTCCGCCGCAGCAATGGCTGCCTGGGTGGCAGTCATCCCGGCCTCCATGTGTTGCTCAGCTACTTCCACAATCAAAATGCCATTTTTGGCGGCCAAGCCAATCAAGGTCACCAAACCAACCTGGGCGTAGATGTTGAGGTCAATGGAGCGCACGGCCAAGAACACAAGCGCCCCAAGCATCGCCAAGGGCACCGTCATCAAAATCACCACAGGGGTGACGTAACTTTCGTACTGGGCGGAAAGAACCAAGTACACCACCAAAATGCCGAGCCCAAACACCAGCACGCTCGCATTACCAGCAGAGAGTTGCAGTGAAGCAATACCCGTGAAAGCGTAGCCAATATTGTTGAAATCAAGCATCTTGAAAATCATCTGAATGGCAGTTAGGGCCTGACCCGAACTCTTACCGATCGCCTCAGCACCTTGAACCAACACTGTGCGGTAGAGGTTGTAATGGCTAATCACAGGCGGAGCACTGGTCAGATCAGCCTGAGCAAATTCAGAGACCTGAATCAGCTTGTCGTCGCGACTACGAACGTAGTAACTCAGCACATCATCAAGCTTGCTGCGCCCTTGGGCCTGAGCCTGCACATAGATATTGCGCACCTGGCCATCCTCATAGGTGAGGCCCGAGTAATTGCCACCTGCCAGCACGGCGATCGTTTGCATCGCCTGCTGAAAATCAATGTTCAATGCTCCCACGATTGAGCGATCGATCTTCAGCCCGAAAGCCGGAGCACTGGGGATGAATTGGGTGTAGAGAGTGGAAAATTGGCCGCTAGCCATGCCAGCACCCATCAGTTTGTCGGCCAGATCACTGAGCTGGGTAAAGGTATAAGCTCCATTGCTCAAATCATTGAACTGGAAATAGAAGCCTGATTGGGCTGAGAAGCCTGGGATTGCCGGGGGTTGAGCAGCAAAGGCCAGGCCGCCGCTGAGCTTTTCAAGCTTGGCATTGAGCCGCCCCACAATGGCTGGTGCCTTGTGGGCATCCCCAGAACGCTCATCCAAAGGCCTGAGGCCGAAGAAAAATAAACCCTGATCAGGGCTGGAACCATTAAACCCGGATCCGCTAATGATGCCCGCCGAAGTCACATCAGACTCGCTCCTCAGCACCTTGGCAATTTGTTGACCAACAATTTGGGTTTGGGAAAGGGAGGCACCATTTTGAAGCTGGAAAATACCTACCCCGTAGCCCTGATCCTCTTCAGGGATGAAAGCCGAGGGCAAGGCCGAAAAGGCGATGGCCGTGAGCACAATGCCCCCAGCCAAACCACTCAAGATCAATTTTCGACGCTTGATCAACCTGTTAAGCAGAGCTGCGTAGCCCGTTTCCAAGCGGGAGAAATATTCATTGAACCGATCAAAAATCAAGGCCAAGCGGCTACCAGCGAAGCCAAAGACAACCAACCCAAAGACATACGCTCCCACACCAAAAGATGCAGCGCTGAAACGGCCAAAGGCCAAACCCACCAGGAGTCCACCTATGGTCCAGCCCCAACCCTTAGGCTTGGCAGGCGGTTCTGATTTAAGGATTAGCGCCGACATCATTGGCGAGAATGTCAGCGCATTGAAGGTAGAAATGGCAATAGCGAAAGCGATCGTGAGGGCGAATTGCCGATAGATGATGCCAATACCTCCCGGATAGAAGGCAACGGGCACAAAAACAGCCATCAGCACAAGCGATGTGGCAATCAGGGCTCCAATCAATTGGCCCATAGAGTTGAGGGCCGCATCCATGGGTTTCATGCCCTTCTCCAGGTTTTTGGAGACCGCCTCAATCACCACAATCGCGTCATCCACTACCAGGCCTGTTGCCAGCACCAGGCCAAGCAAGGTGAGTTGATTGATCGAAAAACCAAAGGCCTTAATAAAGGCGAAGGTTCCAACCAATGAAATTGGAATCGCCAGGCTGGGTACGATCGTGGCACGCCAATTCTGAAGAAACAGAAACAGAATCACGAGAACCAGCACAATCGCTAAGCCAAGGGCATCAACGACCCCTTCAACGGCCGATTCGATGAATTGACCAACGTTGTAGATCTCCGTCAGGGTTATGCCGGGGGGCAGCTGGGAAGCAAATTGGTCCATCAGGGCAACCACCGCCTCAGAGACCTGCAGGGCGTTACTTTCCGGGGTTTGATAGACACCCACTGTGACTGCAGGATGGCCATGGATATCCACCCCTTGGGTGGCAAAGGTGTTAAAGCCATAGGTGGCCTCACCGACATCGGCCAGCCGCAACAGGTTGCCCTGGGGCGACTTGCCCACAATCAATTTGTTCAGCTCTTCAATCGAAATCAAATTGCCATTGTTCTCAACCAAGATCGGGTAGGTGAACATCTGGTTGCCTCCGGCGGGCGGGCCACCCACCAGGCCCCCAATGGCAACCGAGTTTTGACTCTTAACGGCGTCGACCACATCACTGGCCGTTAACTGATTAGAGGTGAGCCTAGTTGGATCAAGGAACAGCCAAAAGGCGGGGTTACTACCACCAAACAGCTGGGCCTGGGCAACTCCAGGTACACGCTCAAGTTGATAGAATAGTTTCTGATAAATCAGGCCATTAATAAAGGGAGCGTCAAATTGTCCTTCAGTCGAAGAAACCTGATAAGCAAGCAGGATTGAAGGGGTTGTCTGGATAACCGAAACCCCAGTGGACTTAACCTGATCCGGGAGCTGGGGGTTTGCAAGAGTGACCCGATTCTGAACATTAACCTGGTCAATATTGACATCCGTTCCCTGATCAAAAAACACGTTGACAGTGCTTTGCCCCGTATTCGTACTCAATGACGAGATATAGGCCGCTCCAGGAACTCCATTAATCTGCTGCTCCAGCACATTGGTAACGGCCTGCTCTGTCACCAATGAATTGGCGCCTCCGTAGGTGGCTGTCACCTGAATCTGGGGTGGCGCAATATTGGGAAGATTCTCAATCGGCAGGGTGGGAAGGGCAATCAGCCCCACCAAAACGATCAGGATGCTGCAAACGGTCGTCAGGACGGGCCGTTTAATGAAGTTATCGGAGAGCGACATGGCGTTTCCTAGTTGGCCCCTTTTGCCAAGACAACCGGCATCCCAGTGCGAAGCAAGGCGGTGTTGCTCACCACAACGCGATCACCCGCTTGCAAACCCGAAATCAGGGGATAGCGGTTGTTATCCAAAGGACCCAACTGAACAGGTGTTTGTATCACGATTGGCGTTTTCGGCGGCAAGGTTTCGAGTTTTTGCTTGACCGGCGGCGGCACCTGACTAGAGGCCTTGAGCTTGGGCAACACTTCGGAGAGGGGGAAGATGCGGTAGACGAAGGGTTGCTGGGCCTGCATCATCACAGCCTGTACCGGCACAGATAGCTGGCGAGAGGTTCCAGTAATGATGCGATTGCGCACATACTGGCCGGTTTTAAGCTTGCCAGTGAGGTTAGGGAATGCCGCCTTCACCAATACCGTATTTGGCGAAGATGTGCTCCCGCTAACACCAAAGTAAGGGGAGATAAATACGATTTTTCCACTACCATTTACCGGAGGATTTCCCTGGGTTTGCAGCAAAACCTGCTGCCCCATTTGCACCCTGGAGGCCTGGGTGGCCGGCACATCCATCAACGTCCACAAGGTGGAGTTGTCAACGATGCCCGTGATGGTTTGTCCCTGGCGCACGTAATCGCCAATCTTGACGGAATCCAGGTCGCCGATTTCGCCAGCAATTGGAGCCGTGACGTACTTGTATCCCAGGGTTGCGGCATCGGCGCGCACTGTCTGTGCGCTTTGAATCGCCTGGGTGACGTAATAGTCCCGATCGCGGGTGGAAACAGCCCCCTGCTGATTCAAGAAGATGTAGCGCTCGGCATTCACCCGATCCTTACGCGCCCCAGCAACACTGGAATTGAGTTCTGCCTTTGGCTGCACATGGTCCAACACCAGGATCGGCTGACCAGCCTTCACCCGCTGGCCTTGGGTCGCCAGTATCTTCACCACGCGGCCATCGGCCTCGGGCGCCAAGGTCACATTCGTGGTGGATGTCAACACGCTCACCACCTCGATGGAGGGGCTGAAGCTGGCCTCATCGATGGTTTCAGCCTGCACCGTAAAAGGCGGCAGCTGCGGAGGTTTCCCCCCACAGCCAGCCAGAGGGATCAGCACCAGGAGGGGCAAGCCGATCCAAAATTTGGCCATCAGGGTTCTGCATGAAGTGGCATGGGCCAGAACAGGGCGGCGATGCACAGCAGATGGTCGTTTGCTCGCAACTTAGTTGATGCGCGCCGTTTTGACCGGTGCGCCATGCCGCAAATTCAACAGACCCGTAGCGATCACCCGCTGCCCAGGCTGCAAGCCCCGGAGCACGGGATAACGATTGCCCTGCAGGGGCCCAAGCTGCACAGGGGTTTGAATCGCAAACAGGGTGTTGGCGGGCTGTTGCCGCACCGCCTGCAGGTCGGCCCGGCCCGGCCGGCGCTCGAGATCGGCGCGGCTGCCCACCACATAGACAAAGCTTTGGCCGGCGAGTTGGCTGACGGCTGTGAAGGGCACGGCGAGGGCTTCCTCGCTGCCAAGAATGAGCTTGGTTCTCACCCGCAACCCATTGCGCAGCAGGCCCTTGGGATTGGCAAAGGCCGCTTTGACCAGCACCGATTGGCTGGCCACCGCCACCCCTGGATCCACCGAATCCACCACACCTTTCACGAAGGGGATCTTGCGGATCGGATCGATCAACTCAACCGACAGGCCAGGCCTGAGTTGGGGCCCATAGATCGCTGGCACATCAATGCGGGCCAAGAGCCGACTCTCGCCAATCACTTTGGTAAGCGGTGAGCCCGCTTGGATCACATCGCCAGCCTTGACTTGTAAATCAGCGACGGTGCCAGCGATCGGCGATCGCAGAGCCTTGAACGCCAAATCGGCCTGGCGGGCAGACAAGGCCTCCCGGGCGGCGATATAGGCCTGGCGATACTCATCCCGTTGCAGGGAACTGGCCGCACCCTGCTTGACCAAATAGTTGAAGCGCTCGTAGTTGAGTTTGTTGGTTTGCATTTGGCCCCGCAGGCTCGCCACCTCCGCCCGCAACTGGGCCTGGTCCAACACCAGGAGCAACTGGCCCCGTTGCACCCGATCGCCCTGGCTCACCAGCAACTGCACAATTCGCCCGCTGGCTTGGGCGGCCAACTGCACCTCGGAGGCCGCCTCCAGGGTGCTCACCGTTTCGATGCTGTTGGGGAATAGCGCCATGGCCACGGGCTGGGATTGCACCCGCGGCAACCGTTGAGCATCGGATGGATTGGATTGACAGCCGGCCAGGAGCAGGCAGCTGGCAACCGCTGCAGGCAGCAAGGGAGCGATCCGCTTCATCAGCTTTGGGGAAAGGGCGCCCATGGGCGGAGCGTATCGCCAAAGGCCCGATGATGGCTGTAAGCGCCGATGGCTCCCAGCAGCCTTGAGGGACCTTGAGTGACCTGTTTGGGCACCACCGCGAAACCATCCTGGCCAAGGTGGCCCCCCTGGCCGATCGGCTGAGGCCCAAGACCCTGGACGACTTCGTTGGCCAGGAAGGAATCCTTGGCCAAGGGCGCCTCTTGCGGCGTGCCATCACCGCCGATCGGGTCGGCAATCTGATCTTGCACGGCCCCCCCGGCGTGGGCAAAACCACCCTGGCCCGAATCATTGCCGGAAGCACGAGAGCGCATTTCAGCAGCCTGAACGCCGTGCTGGCAGGGGTCAAGGATCTGCGGATCGAAGTGGATGCGGCCAAGGAAAGGCTGGAACGCCACAGCCTTCGCACCACCCTGTTTATCGATGAGGTGCACCGGTTCAACAGTGCCCAACAGGACGCCCTGCTGCCCTGGGTGGAGAACGGCACCCTCACCCTGATTGGGGCTACCACCGAAAACCCCTTCTTCGAAGTGAACAAGGCTTTGGTGAGCCGCTCACGCCTCTTCCGGCTGCAACCGCTCGAACCTGCCCACCTGCGCCAACTTCTCAATCGGGCCCTGAAGGATCGCGAGGTGGGCTATGGGGATCGCCCCATCGCGATCAGTGAAGAAGCCAGCGAGCACCTGCTGGATGTGGCCGGCGGTGATGCCCGCAGCTTGCTCAACGCCCTGGAACTCGCCGTCGAAACCACCGCCCCCGACACCAATGGCCTGATCAGCATCGATCTCGCCATCGCCGAGGAATCGATCCAGCAGCGGGC
>CAMDSS010000105.1 GCA_945907085.1 Cyanobium sp. NIES-981
GCGGGGCCGATGTGGCGTTGGGTGTATTTGACCCGGTCTTGGATGATTTCGATCAGCTGTTGCAGGAAGGTGAGGCTGCGCTGATCGCTGCCCATCAGGGCCTCATGGGCAAGATCCACGGCGGCAGCGTCGTGCTGACCGTTGGGCAGCCAGCCCTGCAAGTTGCTCATCAGATCGGGGTTGAGGCGACCGATCGGGATCGGGAGGCGGGCCATCTCCTCATCGAGGCAGGCCTCCATTAGGGGCGCCGTGAAGGTTTCCACCTCGGAGTTGGCGACCACCTGGAACAGCTCGGTTTCACCGAGGAAGCGGGCCCGGGTGATGGTGTCACCGCCGGCGGCGATCAGATCAAACAGCTGGCTTGGATCGGGGCTTACCTCCAGGCGGTAGTCGATCAGCCGCTGGAAGCCATGGGGCCGGGGCCGCAGGCAAAAGCGGTGGGCCCCCAGCAGCACCGGCGCGCTGTAGTGATAGGTGAAGGTGTGGGTTACGCGGGCACGCATGGAAGCTCTGCGCTGGATGGGGCTGTGGTGGTAGCGATGTTGGCAGCGATGTTGGCTGCGACGAAGTAGCGCTGTTCGATCAGTTCATGCAGCCGGTTGAAATCGCTCTGCAGGTCGTCGATCGATTCGTGCAAGCCAGTGTTGATCAGGGTGTCGATGCTGGTGTAACTCCAGCGGGCCAGGGTGAGGCCGCTCTGGCACTCGATCTGGTCGGGGTCTCCGGGCACCGATTCGCTCTTGATGATCTTCAAGGTTTCGTGGATGCGCTCTAGGCAGTACCGCACCGAGCGGGGAAAGATCGGATTGAGCAGCAGGAAGGCGGCCACGGCCTTGGGCTCGATCGCCTGTTGGCGCGACTGGCGGAACATTTGATAGGCCCCGGCGCTGCGCAGTAGGGAAATCCACTGCAGTTCATCCAGCACGCCGCCCACTTCATCGGGGGATGGCAGCAGCAGGAAGTACTTCACATCGAGGATGCGGCTGGTTTTATCCGCCCGCTCCAGTAGGCGGCCAAGCCGGCTGAATTGCCAGGAGAGGTCGCGACTCAAGGTGGCGTCGGTGATCCCGTAGAAGAGTTGGCAGGCGCGGCGAATATCCCGCAATTGCTCCTGGCCGGGCTGGTTCCAGAAGGTCTCGTTCTCGAGAAGGGTCCAATAGATGTCGTTGAGTTGTTCCCACATTTCGGTGGTGATCACTTCGCGTATTTGGCGCGCGTTTTCGCGGGCAAAAGCGATGCAATTGATGATGCTGTTGGGGTTGTCCTCGTTGCGCACCAAGAAGGTCACCACGTCTTGGGGGGTGGCCGACGGGTGAAGCTTGTCGAACAATTCCCGATCACCATTGGCTTCGATCAGGGGCAGCCAGGGTTCGGCGCTGCCGGGGGGGCAGTCGAGGGCCATGGCCTCGCTCACCTCCACAAATCGGGAAATGTTCTCCGCCCGCTCCACGTAGCGGTTGATCCAGTACAGGGATTCGGCAACCCGGCTCAGCATGGGACCACCTCCCGACTCGGGGCTTCATCAACAATCCAGGTGTCTTTGCATCCACCCCCCTGGGAGGAATTCACCACCAGGGATCCCCGCCGCAGGGCGACCCGGGTTAGGCCCCCAGGGCTGACCCACGCCCCCTTTCCCCTCAGCACGTAGGGGCGCAGATCCACGTGGCAGGGGTAGAGCTCCCCTTGGCTGAGGGAGGGGACGGTGGACAGCTCCAGGGTGGGTTGGGCGATGTAGTTGCGGGGGTTGGCCTTGATCTTGTCGGCGAATTCGGCGATCTCTGCGCTGCTGGCATGGGGGCCGATCAGCATCCCGTAGCCCCCAGCTTCGGCTACGGCTTTCACCACCAGCTCACCCAGGTGGGCCAGCACGTAGGCCTGGTCGTCGGGCTGGGCGCAGAGGTAGGTGGGCACGTTCTCGATGATCGGTTCTTCGCCCAGGTAGTAGCGGATCATGTCCGGCACATAGGCGTAGATCAGCTTGTCGTCGGCCACGCCGGTGCCGGGGGCATTGGCAATGGCTACCCGGCCGGCGCGGTAGGCCTCCATCAAGCCCCGCACCCCGAGCACCGAATCGCTGCGGAAGAGGGCCGGATCGAGGAAGTCGTCGTCGATGCGGCGGTAGATCACATCCACGGGCTCCAGGCCACCGGTGCTGCGCATCCAGACCCGATCGTCTTGGCAGACCAGATCGCGACCCTCCACCAGCTGGATCCCCATCTGTTGGGCGAGGTAGCTGTGCTCGAAATAGGCGCTGTTGAACACCCCCGGGGTGAGCAGCACCACCTTGGGGCTGTCGGTCCAGGGGGCCAGCTCCCGCAGGGTTTGCAGCAGGTGGGACGGATAGTCGTCGATGGGTTGCACGGTGCGCCCGGCAAACAGGCTCGGGAACATCCGCTTCATCACGCGGCGGTTCTCGAGGAAATAGGCCACCCCCGAGGGGCAGCGCAGGTTGTCTTCGAGCACCTTCCAGACCCCCTGGCCATCCCGCACCAAATCCAGTCCGGAGATGTGGCACCACTTGCCCAGGGGGGGCTTGAAGCCCTGCATCTGGGGCCGCCAGCCCTGGGAGGTTTCGATGTCTTCGCGGGGAATGACCCCGTCATTGAGAATTTTTTGGTCGCCGTAGATGTCGCCGAGGAAGCGATCAATGGCTTCGAGGCGTTGGATCAGGCCCCGCTCGAGGCGCTGCCAATCGGCCATGCCAATCAGCCGGGGCAGGGGATCAAAGGGCAGGATCCGCTCCACGCCCTTGTTGCCCGAATCGTTGAGGCGGAAGGTGGCCCCCAGGCGTTTCAGCAGGATGCCCGCCGCGGCATGGTTGCGATTGAGTTCATCCAGGCCCAGTTGTCCCAAGGACGAGACAAGCGGCTGCAGGCTGCTGCGCGGCTCATCGTTGGCTGTGAAATATTCGTCGTAGCCTCGATTGGGTCTGTACTCGGTGAACATTCCCAGTTGATGTGCTGGGGAGATCTTGCCCAGCAGACCAGCCCTTGCCTGGTCATGGTTGCTACGAAAGGGTGAGCTGGTCGAGATGCCAGTTGGTTGCGATTGGCTGCCAATTGCCCCTGCTTTTGGTAGGACTAAGCCTGATTTTTTTTAGATTTCATGCGGGTCCCCTTCATCCGGACGTCCTTTGCGGCTGCCCTGGCCTTGACTGCGACGGCGACGGCTGTAGTGACGGCTGGAGCCCAGTCAGCAGGCGCCCAAATCTGTCAGTTCCTGGCCCCTGTGGGTGGGGATGGCACCACCAATATCGTCACCAAGACCATCAGCCCTGGCGCCGTATTGCCCTTTAGCCGTCCGAACTGGAACACCGATTTCTTTGTGACGGCGCCCTACAGCACCTACAAGTTTTTCTTCACCGCCAATTCGTCCGTGAGTGCCACCTATCCGGTGGAGGGCTTCCTGAAGTTCACCGATGGCACGGCCTTTCAGGTGATCAACGAACCCTCCTTTGCACCGCCCACGGGCACGGGCCGCCAATGGGGCCCTTTCCCCACCTACCCCGGCAAGGTGGTGTCCCAGGTGAATTTCAGGATTGGAGCTTCGGCTGATCAAGCAGCCACCGGTTTCACCTACCGGATCTCCGTGCAGGGCTGCAACTAAAGCAGGCTCCACCACAGGGCCTCGGCATCCGGGGTGATCGGCAGGGCCGTTGGGCCCAGATGGCTGATCGCCCTGCAGCCCAGGCTGTTGATCAAGAGGGCACCAGGGCTGTCCATTAGGGCGGCCTCGTCGATGGGTTGCTCCTGGGCAACCCCCAGAACCAGGGCCCGGTGCCGCATGATCCCGGGCAGGCAGCCGCTGCTTAGGGGCGGGGTGATCCAGCCCGATCCCGATCGCACCATCAGGTTGGTGGTGGTGCCGCAGCTGAGTTCGCCGCTGCTGCTTGGCAGCAGGGCGTCATCGGCACCGGCTGCTTGGGCCTGGCGGCGGGCCTGAATCGAGGGTCCATAGGCAAAGGTTTTGCACTGGCTCAGCAGACTGGTGGCACAGCGCCTTTCGGTGGGGCTCACGATCACCCGCACCGGGTCGAAATTGGGCTGGTGGGGGTTGAGTTGCAGCCAAAAGCGGTGAGCACGGTTTGCTTCGCTTGGATTGCTTGATTCCCCGGCCTCGGCTGGCGGGATGGCGATTCCCCTGGTGTTAGCTCCATGCCCACCGTTTCCCCGGCTCCAATTCAGCCGGAGGGCGCCGCTGCTGATCCCGCTGCGGCTGATGGCCCTTTGAATCAGGGGCTCCACGGTGGCTTCGCCTGGCGGCTTGGCCAAGCCGAGCAGGGCGGCCGAGTGGTGCCAACGGCCCAGGTGCTCGGCCAGTAAGCGGGGCTGGCCATCGAGGATCAACACGGTTTCAAACAAGCCATCGGCGAGCAGCAGGCCCCGCTCGTTGATCGGCAGGGTCAGCTCGTTTGGGGAGCCCCACTGGCCATCGGGGGCGGGATCGTTGATCCAGGCGATTGCCTCCGCTTCTCTCATGCCAAGGCCTCCAGCAGGGGTTGGAGTTTCCAGCCCATCTCCTCGGCTTCGGCGGCTGGATCGGAGTCGGTCACGATGCCGCAGCCGGCGTGCACCCGCAGCCGTTGGTCCTTGATCAGCACGGAGCGGATCAGGATGTTGCTGTCGAAGCTCCCATCGGGGCCCAGCCAAAACAGGGAGCCGCAATAGGGACCACGGGCCACAGGTTCCAGCTCCGCCAGGCGTTGGCAGGCGCGAATCTTGGGCGCCCCCGTGATCGATCCCCCCGGCCAGGCGGCCCGCAGCAGGTCCACTACCCCTTGGCCTGGTTGCAGCATCCCTTCCACCACCGAGGTGAGGTGGTGCACGTGCCGGTAGCTCTCCAATCCCACCAACTGGGGCACCTGAATCGATCCGGGCTTGCAGACCCGGCCCAGGTCATTGCGCAGCAGATCCACGATCATCACGTTCTCAGCCCGGTCTTTGGGGCTGGTTACCAGTTGGGCAGCTTCCGCAGCATCGGCTTGCGGGTCCGGGTGGCGGGGCCGGGTGCCCTTGATCGGCCGCGTTTCCACCAGGCCCTGGCCATCCACCTTCAGGAACCGTTCTGGGGAGCTGGACAGCACGGCCTCCCCCTGGGCAGGGCCTGCGGCGATGGCCAGGCCGCCAAAGGGGGCCGGGCAGGTGTGGCGCAGGTGCAGGTAGTGGCCCAGGGCATCGGGGGCCGAGGCGGTATTGGCTTCGCAGCAGGCGGTGAGGTTGGCCTGGAAAATATCGCCTTGGTCGATCCAATGGCGGATCTGGGCCACCTGCTCGGCAAACCGGCTGGAGCTCGTGTGCCAGGTCCAGGCGTCGAGGGGAATGGCCCCATCTCTCGGTGTTGCCGAACCAGGGGTTGAAGCGCCAGGCCCAGCCTGGTTTGCTCCCATGGCTGTGATCAAGCCAGCCATCTCCTCCAATCGCTGGGGTGTGGAGCCTTCCAGCCAAAGGGTTTGGCTCTGGTGATCCATCACCACGATCGGGTCGAACCGGGCTGCCCAAAGCACGGCCATGTCGCTGTCGGCCCAATGGTGGCCAGGTTCCACCCAAGCCCCTGCCTCGTAGGCCAACCAGCCCATCCATTGCCCGCTGCTGGCCTCCATGGCTGCGAGCGCCACAAAGGGATCGCCCGCGCCCGGGGTGCCGGGTAGGCCGCGGCACACCTGTTGCTCCAGGGGATGGACGCCGATCCGGCTCCACCGGCCCAGGTCGGAGCCATCGCCATCGAGCCATACCAGCCCCTCGGCGCCGAAGTGGTGGGCCAGCTGCTCCACCAGATGGGCCGGTTCACACCAGGGCAGGGGGTACCGGATGGGGTTTGGCTTGGTCAACGGCTTTGCAGGGTCAATGGCTGGACAGTGCCCCACTGGCGAGTTCGGGGTGGCCCGCTTCGATGAGCGCCGCATCGCGGATCCGGCAGCTGTCGCAGATCCCACAGGCTTTGTCGCCGCCGCTGTAGCAACTCCAGGTGGAGTCGACGGGCACGCCCAAGCGCAGGGCCTCTCTCACGATCTCTGTTTTGCTCCAAAGCACCAGGGGCGCCCACAGCTGGGCCCCGTGGCCTTCGCGGCCGCTTTTGCTGGCCAGATCGGCCAGGGTCTGGAAGGCGCTGAGGTAGTCGGGGCGGCAGTCGGGGTATCCGGAATAGTCCACGGCATTCACGCCGAGCACCAGTTTGCTAGCGCCCCGGGCCTCCGCCAGGCTCAGGCCTAGGGCGATGAACACCGTGTTGCGCCCTGGCACATAGGTGCTGGGGATCACGCCGCTTTGGACACCATCGGTGGGCACCGCGATGGCTTGGTCCGTGAGGGAAGAGCCGCCCCAGCTGGCCAGGTTGACGGCGATGGTGTGGTGCTCGGCCAACTGCAGGGCTTGGGCAACGGCCTTGGCGGCGAGCAGTTCCCGCCGGTGCCGCTGGCCGTAATCAAACGAGAGACCAATCACGGCATAACCCGCCTCCACCGCCAGAGCTGCGGCCGTGGCTGAATCCAGCCCGCCGGACAACAGGGCAATCGCAGTGGGTTGGGGTGTGGGCAAGGGACTGGCAGTTGCCGGATCAATGGCAATAGGCTGCCAGATCACCGCCAAGATGGGGTGAAATCGATGGCTTGGCTGTGCGAGTGCGTTTGAGGATCTCCCCTGGTCTTGCGGTTGCCGCCCTGGCGGCTCCCCTGGCTGCCGTCTTGGGCGCCGTCTTGGCTGCGCCTGGGGCCAGG
>CAMDSS010000106.1 GCA_945907085.1 Cyanobium sp. NIES-981
AGCTCCCGCAGCACGGGCAGTACATAGCTGATGGGGGTTCGCCATTCCACATAGCCATGGGCCTTGAGGGTGAGGCCCTCGCGGATCGGGAAGACACTGCTACCCCGAGACAGGGTCCATCGGTAGCCATCAAAGCTGCGGGATCCACGGGCCAGGGCAATGTCGGCGCGCATCACCGGCCCGCCCTTCACCAAGGCTTCTGCCAGCTGGGGATTGCCCATGGTGGTGTCCACATCCTCACGGGTTGCCGGCAGCAGGCTCACCCGTTGCACCTGGCCGAGCAGTCCCCCGAAACGGCCCCGTTCATTCCAATCCGGCACCACCTCCATCGGCAAGCCGATGGGTAAACGCCGGGCATCGGCAGGCGGGAAATAGGCCACGGCAAAGAGGGTGTCGCCGAGCTTTCCACCCAGGGTTCCCAGGCGCTGGCCGGGCTTCACCGTTTGGCCCCGCACCACCTGGAGATCGAGGATTTGCCCAGGACGATCAGCCAGCAAGGTTCCTTCGTAGCCCAATCGGGCCTTGGACACCTTGATCTGGCGACGGGTGTCGTCAATGCGGTACTGGCGCCGTTGCTGCTCGGTATCGATCTCCAGCTTCACTTTCTCGTAGGCATCCACCACTTCCTTGTCGCGAATGCGCAGGTTTTCGATGGCCACATCGAGCTGGGTGGCCCGATCTTCCGTCGCAACCACTTCCTCCGAGAGGGGGGCCACCACGTTGCGGCGGGCAAGCAAGCGGAAGTCGGCAACCTTTTGGTTGTAGGTGCGGCGCAGCCGGCCTAGGCGCAGGCGTTCGCTCTGCAGCTTGGCCAACGACGTGTCCCGAACCCGGCGTGCGGACTCCAGTCGCACCCCATCGCGCTGGTTGAGGTTGGCATTGATGCCAATCAGCTGAAGCAAATCATGCTCTTGGCGCCGCAACTCCTGATCCAAGGTGGGCAAATACATCGTGATCAAAGGTTGGCCCTTGCTCACCGTTTGCCCCACCTTCACAGCGATCGAGAGGATCTGGCCCTCAGCGCGGGCATCAATCACCCGGGATCCACCCGGCACAATCATCACGCCGCGACCAACAACCTCGGTGGGCACGGGCCAGAACAACACCCACCCCCCCGTCAGCACACCCAAGGTTCCCAGGGCCAGGAGCACCTGCCCCTCGGGATCCTTCGATTGGCGCTTTAGCCAGGATTGGAAGCGCTGCAATCCAGCCCTTGGGCTCTCCATCAACGGGCGAAGCGCTCCAGGAGATGGTCACCAACCCGTAGGGCGTTGGCGATCGCGGTCAGGGAGGGATTCACGGCACCAATGGTGGGCATGAAGCTGGTATCCACCACATAGAGGTTGTCAAGCTCATGGGCCTTGCAATGAATATCAAGAACAGAGGTGGCGGGGTCAGTGCCAAAACGACACGTGCCAGCCTGGTGGCCAACTGCTGCAATCGACATCTCACTCTTGATATAGAACTGACGCTCCACCAAATGGTTTTTAAGGTAGAGCTCATCCAGCAGCCCCGTCAGCCGTCCATAGAGGCGCTTGGCCGCGGTCTGGTTATTGGGGGTGTAATTGAGGGTGATCTGACCCTCCTGATTAACCGTTACCCGATTCTCTGCCGCAGGTAGATCTTCCGATGAGATCCAGAAATCCAGGGCATGCTCGGCAATCTTGTCCATCGACCACCCCGGCATCAGGAAGGTTTCCAATGGGGCATAGCCCTTCATAATGGTGCCATTGGTCTTACCGGTCATCTGAATATTGCCCATCGGGTAGTCGAAGTCGGCATCTCCGAGGTACCAATCGTTGATGGTGATTGTTTTCTGGAACACCGTAGTGTTGGGCTCATGGGCCAAGGCCACCATCGCCTTGCTGTTGTGATACATGTAATTGCGCCCCACCTGATCGGAGCCATTGGCCAAGCCCTTGGGATGCTGATCATTAGCCGACATCAACAACAGCCGGGCACTGTTGGCGGCACCACAGCTCACCACAACCACATCACCGCTGACGGTCATGGGGAGGCCGTCGCGCTCCAGTTGAACGGCTTTGACCGTGCGTCCACAGGCATCGGTGATCAACCGCGACACATGGGCCCGGGTCAGCAAGCTCACGTTGTTAGCCGCGAGGGCGGGGCGCATGCCGAGCACATCGGCATCACTCTTGGCATGGACCAAGCAAGGGAAGCCATCACAGCAATTGCACTTGCGACAGCGGCTAAAGGCCATGTTGGCCTCGTCCAACATCACGCCGGTAGGGGCATGGAAAGGATGCAAGCCAGCGCTGCGTAGATCGTCGACCAGCTTCTGGATCCTCGGCTCGTGGGCAATCGGAGGATGGGGGTATGGGCCTTGGCAGGGGGGCTCGGTGGGATCTTCTCCCCGCTGACCATGGACGTGATACATCTCCTCGGCCCGCTGGTAAAAGGGCTCAAAATCGCTATAGCGCAAGGGCCAAGCTGGTGAGATGCCATCGAAGTGGATGAGCTCCTCAAAATCTTGCTGGCGAAGCCGGAAGTGAGCGGCCCCATACATCTTGGTGGCCCCACCTACAAAGTAGTGACTGCCAGGCTGAAAAGGCTTGTTGTGTTTATCGAACCAGGTGTCTTTAGAGACGTAGCGGCCCTTCTGGAACACTTCTTCCGCATCCCAATTCTGGGGTTCCTGGGGCAACCAATCCCCGCGTTCCAGCACCAAGACCTTGAGACCAGAGGCGGCCAAGTGGCGAGCCAAGGTGCCCCCACCGGCACCACTGCCCACAATCACAATGTCAAAATGGGCCCCATCCGAAACCTCAAGCTGGGAGCCTTGGGGTAGGGGCGAGATCGCCAATGACGGACCTGGAATTTCAACGAAAGGGTGTGAAAGAGCCATGGGAACGAAGGAGGAAACGTTAGCCGGAGGGATAACGGCTGAGCTGGTTGATCATCTTGGCCGTCATGGCACTCCAGCCCGTCTGGTGGGATGCCCCCACACCACTGCCATTATCACCGTGAAAATATTCGTTGAACAGGATTAAATCCCTCCAGTTGGGGTCATTCTGAAAGAGATCCACTTGGCCATTGAAGGCGCGGCGACCCTCGCTATCGCGGCGGAAGATGCCAACCAAGCGCTCTTCCAGCAGCAGGGAAGCCTCCCAGAGGTTGACCCAATGGCCCGAACCGGTTGGGAATTCCACTTTGAAGCTGTCACCGAAGAAGTGGGAATACTTCTGTAGCGACTCGATTAAGAGGAAGTTGATCGGCATCCACACAGGGCCGCGCCAATTTGAATTACCGCCAAACATGGCAACGGGGCTATCGGCAGGGCTGTAGGCCAAGGTTTCATGATCGACCCCCTCGGTATAGCTATAGGGATTCGATTCATACACCTTAGAAAGCCCTCTGATTCCATAGGGAGACAGGAACTCCTCCTCATCAAACAAGCGCTGGCAAATACGTCTCAACCTGTCTTCAGGAACCAGGGTAAAAAGGATTCGATCCCCATGCCAACGGCCCAGATTATGCTCAAGCCATGTGGGGGTCGTACGCTCATGCACAAACCACTTCATGCTCTCTAGAACATCGAGTACGGGTAGCCGGTCGACGGTTTCCCGATCAAAACTGGCAACAGCCAGCAAGGGAATCAATCCAGAAAGCGAGCGGGTACGCAGATAATCACAACTACCATCCGGCCGCTTAATCACATCGTAATAGAAGCCATCATCATCATCCCAACTCAAGTAGCCCCGGGCTGCAGACGTATTGAGAGTAATTGCAAGCTGGGTAAAGTCGCAGACGAAACGCTCACAAATATCGACATACTCAGGCTCCTCCCGACTCAATTCAACTGCAATATTCAGCAGATTCAAGCTAAGGGACGCCATCCAGGCGGTGCCGTCACACTGCTCAATGTGGCTGCCATCGGCGAGGGGGAAACGGCGATCAAAGACGGCAATATTATCGAGGCCAAGGAAGCCTCCCTCAAAGACATTGTCGCCTGAGCGATCATTGCGATTGGCCCACCAGCCGTACTCAAGCAGTAATTTGCGCAGGGATGATCGCAGAAATGCTTGATCGGCAACTCCAGATTGCTTGCGATCGATCTGATAGATCCGCATCGCAGCCCAAGCCCCAATTGGGGGGTTGGGATCGGAGAGGGCCCATTCATAGGCTGGGGTCTGGGCACTCGGGGAGGTGAAGTGCGGCGATCGAAGGAGCATGCATTGCTCCTTTGCCGTGGCTGGATCGATCAGGGCAAAAGCCACAGCGTGGAACATCAAATCCCATTGGCAGAAGTAGGGGTACTCCCACGAATCCGGCATCGAAATGATGTTGTGGGCATGGAGACGACTCCAGAGGGCCGTATCGGTTTGCCAGCGATTACTCGGAGGAGGGGGCTGGGTTGGATCCCCCTCCAGCCAACGCAGCACACTCCAGCCGTAATACTTCTTGCACCACAGCAAACCGGCCAAGGCCGTGGAATGGATCAGGCGATCATCTGGTGGGAGGCCTGGCAGAAGTTGCTCTTGGAAGGCATGCCAATCGGCCTCCCGCTCTGCAAAAATCCCATCGAAGCCAGCACCAAACGGTTCAACCGCTGGGCCATCAGCCGTTGGGCTATCAGCTGCTTGGGGGCGAAGACGCAGCTGCACGCACCATTCTTCGCCAGGGGCCAAATCCCGCTGGAGCAAACGGGCCGCCTTGGTGCCAAATCGAGCCGGATTGATGGCACTGGCCTCTCCCTCCACCACATAACGATGGAAACCATCCTTCTGGAAGGGGGTGGAGTTGGGCTGGTGATACAGACGCTCCAGGTTGGTTTCGTTGTCGGTAAACAGCCAATCGCCCTGCTCCCGGCAATGCAAGGCATAGGCCTCCAAATGGGCCAAGGCTGGAATCGCCACCGCATCCTTTGACACGCCATCGGTTCCGACGCCGTCATTTGCAACAGCCATGGGCTGGCATGTCTGGTCTGGGTAACCCCAGGACCAGGTATTCCGCATCCAGATCGTGGGAAGGAGCGTGATTGGCGCAGTTGCCGGCCCCCGATTCACAACCCGGATCTGAATCAGGATATCGGTAGGTGATGCCTTGGCATATTCAATAACAACATCGAAGTAGCGGTTGTCGTCAAAAATGCCGGTATCAACAAGCTCGTATTCAGGCTGGTCCCGGCCGCGACGTCCATTCTCATCGACCAAGTGCTGGTAGGGAAATTCAGCCTGGGGGTACTTGTAGAGACCCCGCATAAAGCTGTGGGTCGGGGTATTCGCCTGATGAAAGTAGTAGTCCTTGATATCTTCGCCATGGTTCCCCTCAGGATTTCCCAGGCCAAAGGGACGTTCCTTCAGGATTGGATCAACGCCATTCCAAAGGGCCACGGAAAAGCAGAGGCGGCACTGGTCATCACACAGACCGAGCAGGCCGTCCTCCCCCCAGCGATAGGCCCGCGAGCGGGCATGGTCATGGGGGAAAGAGGTCCAGGCATTGCCATCGGCGGAGTAGTCCTCCCGCACGGTGCCCCACTGGCGCTCGGGCAAGTAACTGCCCCAGAGAGCCCAGGGTTGGGTCTCGCTATCACGCTCGAGAAGCCGTTGAACTTCGGCAAGTTGGCTGTTCATGACAGGGCCGCCGGAATCGGGGGTGCTGGTCATCGAATCAACGCCTTGAGTTCGGCTGCGATACGGAGGGCATTGGCAATCACCGTGAGGCCTGGGCCCACCGCCGGGCAACTGGGGAACACGCTGGCATCGGCAATCGTGAGATTGGCCACCTCATGGCTGCGGCCCTTGAGGTCCACTACTGACGTGGCTGGATTCACGCCCATCCGACAGGTTCCACAGGCATAACCCACCACCGAAAGGGGCGCCTCTCCCCGGGGATGGGTGGGGGCTGTTTTCACCACATGGGTGAGGGGGTCAGCCTCCACCTCCTTGAGGGTGTCAACCCAGCGATAGACCAACCGGTCATGGGCTTCGCGGTTGTTGTGAAGGTAATTCACCTGAATGCGATCACCCCGCAGGGATACCCGGTTGTGGCGATCGGGCAACACCGGGCTCAGGGCCCACCAACTCACCGAGCGGGCAGCCAACTGCTCAAGGCCCATGTTGGGCAGCAATTTGGTCACCAAGGAGAGCACCGGTGGGGATTCGGAAAACAGGGCGTCCTGGAGAACCCCTCCACCGGTCTGGAGGGTTCCCAGGGGGAAGGACACGTTTTTGTCGCCCCAGAGGAAATCACTCACCCCAAGACTGCGCGGATAACGGCCGGAATTGGGCTCGGCCGCCAACTGCAAGATCGAGGTGAGCTGGGGATTCATCAGGTTGCGGCCCACCTGATCGGAACCATTGGACAAACCCCGGGGATGGTGATCGGTGGCTGAACGCAGCAGAATCGCAGCGGTGTTGATGGCCCCGGCGGCCAGCACCACATGGTGGGCCATAAACAGCCAGTTTTGACCGGCCACGTTGGCTTCCACGCCGCGCACCTCGGTGCCGGATGGGTTGACATGCAGCCGGGTCACCTCGGTGCCGGTGCGGACCGTGATGGTGCCCTTGGGCTCGAGGGCCCGATCAACACCAAACAATTCAGC
>CAMDSS010000107.1 GCA_945907085.1 Cyanobium sp. NIES-981
ATTGCTCTCGCCCCGGGAACGGCCATAGGCCCGGCCGGAACCTGAAGCTCGAGAATCTGAACTGAGAGCATTCGCCGAGGAAGACTCCGCGTAGGAAGCCTCTGTCGGGGAGGCCTCTGCAGAGGAAGCATCCGTTCCGGTGCCACCCCGACCGCCCCGGCCGCGACGGCGACGGCCACCGGAGGCAGCCAGCTGTTGGCGAGCCTCCTCGAGCACGCTTTCCGCATCCTCTCCAGGGCGCACAACCCGCACCATCACGTTGTCGCTTGCAGGGGGCTCTGCCAACAACAAGGTTGGGCTCAGGCCCATCCAGCCAAAAACGATCTCCTGATCAGCATCCATGGGCACCGCCACCAGATCGGGGTCGTGGCGACGGGAGAGGGCCGGCTCACTGGCCGCTGCTGTCGATGGGGTCGTTTGCGCTTCTGCGCCATCGGTCTCGGCGCCATAGGCGCCGTAGGGCTCGGCACCGTCGCTGCCCGCCCGGCGACCACCACGACCGCCACGACGGCGGCCAGAGGAACCGGTTTCAGCAGCACCCGGGGCGAACACCTCCGCCCGAGCGGAGGCCGCCGAACGCACCAGGCCGGTGAGGGTGGCCAGCGGCTGGAGGGTGTCTTTGCCAGGCAACACCGCCACATGGCCAAGGCCACCGCAGCTGGGGCAGGCGCGACCAAACAGCTCATAGATGTTCTGACCCTGGCGTTTGCGGGTCAGCTCCACCAAGCCAAGCTCCGTGAGCTGGGCGATCTGGGGGCGGGCGCCGTCATGGCGCACGGCCTGGGTGAAATGCTCCAGCAATTGCAGCTGGTCGCGGCGCGACTCCATGTCGATGAAGTCGACAATCACCACGCCACCGATGTTGCGCAGCTTGAGTTGACGGGCAATCTCAACGGCCGCTTCACAGTTGGTCCACAGCACCGTCTCGCGGGCATTGGCCGAGCGGGTGAAGGAGCCCGAGTTCACGTCGATCACCGTGAGGGCCTCGGTGGGCTCGATGATCACGTAACCCCCAGAGGGCAGGTCCACCCGGGGCTTCAAGGCATCTCGGATGGCAGCGTTGACCCGGAAGTGCTCGAGGATTTCGGGGTAATCGCTGTGGTGCTCCACCTGCAAAGTCGCCTGGTCAGCCCCCAGGAACGCCTGGACCCGGCCCACGGCGTCGGCACTATCCACCACAACCCGGACCACGTCAGGGGAATAGAGATCGCGAAGCACCCGATGGACGAAGTCCTCATCCCGATTGAGCAGCACCGGAGGGCTCGCCGATTCAGCCGCCGTTTGAATCCCTTCCCACTGGCGCAGCAGGTTTTCAAGGTCGTCGATCAGGAGCTCTTCGCTAATGCCTTCGGCCTCGGTACGAATCAACAAGCCCGCGCCCGGGGGCTTGATCAACACCCCAAGGGCCCGCAGGCGGTTGCGTTCGTTTTCGCCGTTAATTCGGCGGGAAATGTTCACTCCTTGGCCGTGGGGCTGCAGCACCAAAAACCGACCCGGCAAGGACAAATTGCCCGTGAGTCGGGACCCTTTGGTGCCCGTAGGCTCCTTCATCACCTGCACCAAAACCTTTTGGCGAGGCTCGAGTAATTCCGTAATGCCAGCGGCGCCTTTCCTTAGGCGCAGGGGGCCCAGGTCGGTGACATGGATGAAGCCATTTTTCTCACTTTCGCCAATGTTGACGAAAGCCGCATCAATGCCGGGCAACACATTTTCAATGGTGCCGAGATAGACGTCACCAATCTGATAGCGGCCCTGGGCCACAACCAATTCATCAACACGTTCGTCGGTGAGCACTGCGGCGATTCGCAGCTGCTCGGCAATGACGATCTGCTGGGGCATGGGGAGAAAGATGGACCCGTGGGGGCCCGACCGGGAGGGAACGGAACTGGGGCTGGAGCGGAGCTGGGATCCGGTGGCGGCACTGGCCTGCCACCGCAATCAGGAAGCTCTAAACAAAAACGGGGCCTGGAAAGAGCGAGCTTTCAAGGGGCAGTGCTGAAAATCTCGGAGCCAAAGACTGAAGGAAAAGGGGCGGCTTGCCCTAGGCGCTGAGGCACACCAAACAACGGTGGAATGGGAGACGAAACTTCTGGGATTACTGCCCCCCCTGGGTAAAAACCCAAGGAAGACCAAATCCGACGAGGTCAAGACCGGAATTAGTAACCAACGGGCGCGATAGCCAGCTGGTTAACGACTACAGATTGCGTTGAAAGCTTTGGGCTGCAGAGGCTGCATCGAGCAGAACCTGCGGCTACAAGCTCAAAGGCAAACGGCCTTATCGCCTTGATCTCAAGTTAGCACGGGCTTTAGGACCAAAGCCTGGCGCCGTAACCGGCCCAAATGCAGGGGCCGATCGAGCTGCTCGGCCAGCCAATGTTGAAGCTGTTCTGGCCTCAAGCTGCGCCCGGAGGGATCGATGGCAGCGTCAAGCTCAAGTATCACGCTCCCCCCTGGCTCCAGGGTGAGGCCCAGGCCCAGCAGGGCCTCCCGGCAATCGCGCTGCCTCGGCCTCCCTTTTTTATCGGTGTCCTGCCAGATCAGTGATGGCGCCGCCAGCACGGCCGCAACGGCCTGCTGCCATTGCTCCAAGGAGGGCAAGATTGGATCGGTCGCCGGCGTGAGTTGGATCTGCCAACGGGCTGCCTCGAGCTGTTGGGAGAGGCTCGGGCCAAACACCTCCACGGATTCAGCTGAAAGCAATTGAAATTCTTCGGGCAGCTCCACCTGGAGCCGAGCAAGCACCGCGGCCGGGTCGACAAGCTCCACAAACTCCAAATCCAGCCATTCCCCCAGGCCTTCCACCCCAAGGGGCAAGGGCAGGGCGAGCTGCAAGCGCGGCAGGGGATGGAACCCTCCCGTAAAGCTCACGGGCAGGGCGCTGCGCCGCAGGGCCCGCTCCAAAAGGCGCAGGGTGTCGAGATGGCTAATCAGGGCCAGGGAGCCTGATTTGGCAAAGCCGATACGCAGGCGGCAAACCCTTTCACTCGCCGGCGCCCGCTGGGGTAGCTGGACCGGGATAGGGGGAGGCGGAATCACCACGTTGTGGCCCAGCTCTGGCCCGCAAACGCCGCAGCTACTGCAGCCTTCAAAGGAGCAGTCCGGCACCACCGCTGCAGCCAGGGCCCGCTTGAGATCGTCCGCCAGCCAACGCTTGTCGATGCCGGAATCGATGTGATCCCATGGCAGGGGTTGGCGGCAAAAGGCCTCCAGATCACTGCTGGTAAGAGCTTCCGCCGCAGCCCAGGCGCCCATTTCCATGGCCCGATACCTGCCGCCCAGGCCTGCCGCCTCGATGGCCCCTGTCCAGGCCCCATAGGTGCGATCGGCCGACTCAAACCAGGCATCCAGGCCAGCACCGGCCCGCCAGGCCGCCTCAATTACCGGCGCCAGGCGCCGGTCCCCGCGCCCCACAAAGTCTTCCACCGCCGAAAGTCGTACGTCGGTGAAGTTGGTCTTGACCCCCCGCAGCTGGCGCAAGGCCGTGCGCAGCAGCTCCTGGCGCCTCTTGAATTCCGCCGTGCTGACGCTGTGCCACTGGAACGGCGTGTGGGGCTTGGGCGTGAAATTGCTGATCGTGAGGTTGAGCTCCAGCCGGCCCAGGTCGCCGCATTGACGCTGCAGGGCCCGGCAGGTGTCGGCAATCCCGAGCACGTCCGGGTCGGTTTCCCCAGGCAAACCAATCATGAAATAGAGCTTCACCTTGCGGTAGCCGCTTTCCATCGCGGTGCGAATGCCCCGGAGCAGGTCCCCATCGGTGAGGCCCTTGTTGACGATGTCGCGGAGCCGTTGGGTGCCGGCCTCAGGGGCGAAGGTGAGTCCCGCCTTGCGGGTGCCGCCCAGGATGTGGGCAATGTTGGTGTCGAAGCGATCAACCC
This sequence comes from Cyanobium sp. NIES-981, assembly GCA_945907085.1. Taxonomy (GTDB): domain Bacteria; phylum Cyanobacteriota; class Cyanobacteriia; order PCC-6307; family Cyanobiaceae; genus Cyanobium_A. The sequence goes on from CAMDSS010000107.1 coordinate 3,876, forward strand.
GCTGACTGGGCAGGGTGAGGCTCACGTTTTTGTCGGCGAGGCGGTTGCGGAGCTCCACACCCACCGCCGGCAAGGCCAGGTAATCGGAGCAGCTCAAGGAGAGCAGCGAAAAATCGGCATAGCCGGTTTTGGCCATGCCCTCCTCCACCGCCTCAATCACCGCTTCGGGCTCCACATCCCGGGCCGGGCGGGTGAGCATGCCCGGCTGGCAAAAGCGGCAACCCCGGGTGCAGCCCCGCCGGATCTCAATCGTGAGCCGGTCGTGGACCGTTTCGATGTGGGGCACCAAACCCATGGCGTAGTGGGGCATTGGCGTGGCCGTGCGCCGCAGGATTCGTTTGGGTGGGCCCTTGATCAGCGGCTCCAAGCTCACCCCATCGGCGCCTGGGGCATAGAGCGACGGCACATACACCCCAGGCACCAGGGCCAAATCAGCCAGCAGGGCCGAGCGCGACAGCCCGGCCGCCTTGGCCTCGGCCACCACCAGGCCAATCTCAGGCAACAGTTCTTCGCCATCGCCCAGGGCGACGAAATCAAAGAAGGCCGCAAAGGGTTCGGGGTTGCTGGTGGCGGTGGGCCCCCCCGCGAAAATCAACGGCGGTGCTTCGGGATGGTCCAACGGCATGTTGCCCCGGTCCCGGGAGAGCAGGGGCACCCGGGCCAAATCCAACATCTCCAGGATGTTGGTGCCGCCGAGCTCGTAGCTGAGGCTGAAGCCCAGGATGTCGAAGGCCGGCAAGGGCCGGCGACTTTCCACCCCAAACAGGGCCAGGTTTCGCTCGCGCAGCCTGGCCGAAAGATCAGGCGCCGGCAGGTAGGCCCGATCGCAGAGTTGGCCTGGAAGGCTGTTGAGGATCGAATAGAGAATGATGTGGCCGGTATTGCTGGCCCCCACCTCGTAGACCTCCGGATAGGTGAGGGCCCAACGCAACCCAGCGCCAGCCCAAGCAACCTGCCAATCGCGGGGTTCAACCCCAAGCTCATTGCCCAGATAGCGGGCTGGTTTGCTGATGCCCAGATCAATCAGGGCATCGAAATCAATCGGCGTGGTCGCATCAGCCGCGGCAAAAGGGGCAAGGGTCACGGCAGACGCGGGCAGGCGTTGCCCTGATCGTATGAACGCACCCGCGCCATAGGACAATCCGGCCAGTACTCCGGGGCCCGCGCGGCCCCAGCGCGGCATGGTTCAGGTCAACGGCAACTACCTCAAGCTCAAGGCGGGCTACCTCTTCCCTGAAATTGGACGGCGGGTCAAGGCCTTCAGTGAGGCCAACCCCACAGCTCCGATCATTCGCCTCGGCATTGGCGATGTGACCGAGCCCCTACCCGAGGCTTGCCGCACGGCGATGAAAGACGCCATTGACGAGATGGGGACCCGGGAGGGGTTCCATGGCTATGGCCCCGAACAGGGCTATCTGTGGCTGCGGGAGGCCATCGCCAAGACCGATTTCCAATCCCGCGGCTGCGACGTAAGCGCCGAGGAGATTTTTGTCTCCGACGGCTCCAAATGCGACAGCAGCAACATCCTCGACATCCTGGGCGAGGGCAACCGCATTGCCGTGACTGACCCGGTGTATCCGGTCTACGTGGACAGCAACGTGATGGCGGGCCGTACCGGCGATGCCGATGATGCCGGCCAATACGGCGGGCTCACCTACCTGCCTATCACAGCCAGCAATGCCTTCATTGCGCCCCTACCCGAAGGCAAGGTGGATCTGATCTACCTCTGCTTCCCCAACAATCCCACCGGGGCCGTAGCCACCAAGGCCCAGCTGCGGCAATGGGTTGACTACGCCCTGGCCAACGATGCCCTGATCCTGTTTGACGCCGCCTATGAGGCCTTCATCCAGGATCCTGAACTGCCCCACTCGATCTATGAGATCGAAGGGGCGCGGCAATGCGCGATCGAATTCCGCTCCTTCTCTAAAAATGCCGGCTTCACCGGCACCCGTTGCGCCCTCACGGTGGTTCCCAAGGGGCTGATGGGCACGGCTGCCAATGGCGAGAAGGTGGAGCTTTGGGCCCTGTGGAACCGCCGCCAATGCACCAAATTCAATGGCGTCAGCTACATCGTGCAGCGGGGCGCCGAAGCGGTGTATTCCACTGCCGGCCAGGCCCAGGTGAAGGCCCTGGTGAGCTTCTACATGGAGAACGCCGCCATCATTCGCCAGGAGTTGAAGGCGGCTGGCTTAACTGTGTATGGCGGTGAGCAGGCTCCCTACGTTTGGATTCAAACCCCCGAAGGGCAGGATTCCTGGGGCTTTTTCGACCATTTACTTGGCAACGCCCACGTGGTGGGCACCCCCGGCAGTGGCTTTGGCGCCGCTGGCGAGGGTTACTTCCGGCTTTCGGCCTTCAACAGCCGCGCCAATGTGGAAGAGGCCATGCGCCGCATTCGCTCCCTTTGAACGCGTCATGAGAACGGCAACCCAAAGCAACCTTGGCCGCGAAACCGGCGGCGCAGCCGTCATGGAGAAAGCACCGGAACGGGTGCGCAAGCCCTCTCCCCGCTACAAGGTGCTGCTCCACAACGATCCGGTGAACACCATGGAATACGTGGTGGTCACCTTGCGGCAGGTGGTGCCCTCGCTCAGCGAACAAGATGCCATCGCCGTCATGGTTGAAACCCACAACACCGGCGTGGGCCTTGTGATCGTCTGCGACCTGGAGCC
>CAMDSS010000108.1 GCA_945907085.1 Cyanobium sp. NIES-981
AGGACGACGATCTTGAAGCGACCGGCCATGGCACCATCGTGCCGTGATGACCCCTGAGCCCAGCGAGCTGCAGGAGCTGGTGCGCACGCTGCATCAGCAGGCCGCGCCCTGGCTGCCCGCCGGGTTGGGCAGCCGCCTGGATTGGGGGCCAAAGGTGAGCCCCGGCAGCGCGGTGGTGAGCTGCCAAAAGCTGAACCAAATCCTCGAGCACAGCCCCGGCGATTTCACCGTGCGGGTGCTGGCCGGCACACCACTGGTAGAGCTACAAGAAGCGCTCGCACACCACAGGCAGTGGTTGGCGGTGGAGACCCCCTGGGGCCAACCCAGCCAGGGCAGCGTTGGCGGCCTGGTGGCCCGGGGGCTGGCCGGGGGCTTTAGGCAGCGCTATCTGGGCGTGCGCGACCAGGTGATTGGCATCAGCCTGCTGCGGGCCGATGGCACCGCCGCCAAGGCCGGCGGCCAGGTGGTGAAAAATGTGGCCGGCTACGACCTGATGCGTCTATTGGCCGGCAGTTGGGGCTCCCTGGCCCTGATCACCGAGCTCAACCTGCGCACCTTGCCTATCCCCCCCGAGCGCCGGGGCCTGTGGATCACCGGTGAGCTCGAGGGGCTCGCAACCCTGAGCCGGTGGCTACTGGCATCGAGCCTGAGCCCGGAGCGGGTGGATTGGCAGCGGCAGGGGCCTGGCCCTTGGGGCCTGCTGATCAGCCTGGCCAGCATCAGCGGCCCCACCCTGGCCGAGCAAATCAGCTGCCTCCAAGCGAAGGCAGCAGACTTTGGCCTAGGGGCCGAAGAGCTCGATCGCGATGCCCTCGCAGCCCGCGAAACCCGGGGCCGCGGACCAGCAGAAAGCACGACCAACCCAGCCTGGCTGCTGCGCTTGGGGGTGAAACCAAGCGCAGCAGCCAGGCTGGTCCGGGAGCTCAGCCAGCCCAACCTGGAAGCCCTGGGCGTGGTGCTCAGCACCGGCAGTGGCCTGGGTTACGCCTGGGCGAACGGGGCCGATCTGCCCAGCTACAAAGCCGAAGCCCTTAGGCGGCTCTGCCACCAGCTGGGTGGCTACCTCACCGTGCTCAAGCAACCGGCCACGAGCGAGCTGCCGGCCTGGCTGGATGCCCCGTCCAGGCCCATGGTGGAGGCGATCAAACGCCAATTCGATCCCAAACAGCAGCTGGCCCGCGGCCGCCTACCGGGGGTTCAACCCACGCCGGCCCTGTAGGTGCAGGCGAGCTCCAGGGTCTCGCCGGGTGGCACCTGCAGCAGCCGATCGCCGCTGGCCATGGCACCCCGCGGCGCTGTCCAGGGCTCCAGGCACACCATCGGCCGGGGAGGTTCTGTCCAAACCACGGCCAGATCCAAGGGCGCCTGGGTTTCCATAGAAATCCAACGGCCCCCTGAAGGAGCGGCGGCATCCACCAAGCGCACGGCACTGCTGGGGTGGGCCAGGAAATCCACGCCCGTGGTCAACCGCTCCAGCTGGCCCGCGGTGGCCGCCTCGGCCATGGGGATGTGGTCGAAGCAATGCTCGGGCAGGCCTTCCAGGCGAACGGCCGCCAGATCCTGCACCGCAAAGTAGGGATGGAGCCCCAGGCTGAAGGGCAAAGCAGGGCTGGCGGCCGCAGAGGTGTTGCTGATGCGGGCCGTGATCGCCAAGCAGCCTGGAGTCAGCCGGTAATCCAGCTCCAGGGAGAAGGCATGGGGAAACACCGCCCGGGTGGCGTCGGTGTCCACCAGGCGCAAGCGCACGCTGGATTCGCTGAGTTCCTCCAGCTGCCAGGGCAAATCCCGGGCAAAGCCGTGCTGGGGCAGGGGGCTGCCGGCGAGGCCGCCGCAGATGGGGAACAGCACCGGGATGCCGCCGCGGGTGGATTTGGTGGAGTCGGCGTAGCGCTCGGCATCGAAGTAGAGCCACTCCTGGCCGCCACTGCGCCAACCCGTGACCAGGCCGCCCCGCTCGGGCACGACCCGCAGCTCATCGCCGGTGGCCGTGGTGAACGACCAATGGGGGTAGGGCTCAGAGCGCTGCTGCAGGAACGGGGAGCTGGGGGTCATCGGAGGAGGGCTGCTCAGGAGAGGGCTCACTAGAGAGCTGGGGGCTGGGCTCAACCGTAGCCAGGGCAGCCAGCCACTCCAAGAGGGCCCGGTTCACCTGCTCTGGCACCTCATCGTGGGGGCAGTGGCCCGCCTCGAGCACCACTTCGGTGGTGTTGGCTGGGGCATGGCGCTGGAAGGCACCGCGCCGGCCGGCCGCATTGATCCAGGGATCGCGGATGCCCCAGAGCAGCAGCAGCGGGCAGGTGAGCTGGGCAAACAGCTCATCGAGGGGCTGGCCCTTGGGGATATCGAAGACGGTGCGGAACACCCCAAAGGCGCCGGGATCCAGCGATGGCAGGCGGATCGCCTCCACCAGGGCCTCATCCACGTTGGTTTTGTCGATGTACACCTGGTTGAGGGTGCGGCGAATCGTGGCCGGCCGGCGCAGGTTTTCAAACAGGATCCGCTGCAGCACGGGGCTTTTGAACAGGGCGCCGCCGATGGTTTGGCGGGCAATCTTGCCCCAGCCCTTTGGGGGGGCCTGCTCATCGCTGAACGGCCCCGCCGCATTCAGCAGCACCACCCCGGCCGCCTGGTCGCCCAGGGCTGCCCCCGCCGCCAGGGCGGCAAAACCGCCGAGGGAATTGCCCACCAGCACCGTGGGGCGGCCAATGCGTTCGGCCACATAGGCGCAAAGTTGATCGCGCCAGAGGGCACCGCCGTAGGCCAGCTCTGCCGGCTTGGCGCTGCGGCCAAAACCCAGCAAATCAATGGCATGCACCTCGTGGTGCTCAGCGAGGGCGGGGATGTTGTGGCGGAAGTGGTCGGTGGAGGCGCCAAAGCCATGCACCAGCAGAATCGCCGGCCCGATGGGCTCTTGGGGGGCCCGGCTGAGGCTGTGCACGGGATGGCCCAGGTGGGTCCAGCCTTGGGTCGCCATGGCGCCCGCACCACCTTTCGCGCCACCCACCACACCACCTCCCACTGACGCCACCACGAACAATCCCCCGCCAACAACAGCGCTGGGGGCGATGCTAGGCAGATCTTGTGAGCCCCTGGCTCAGGCGCTCCCTTGGCCGTTCCTTCCCCCGATTGGCTGCCCTTCCTGCCGGGCATGGGCCTGTGGGCCCTGGCGCTGTATTTGCCCCTGAGCCTGCCCCTGGAGCGGTTCGAAGCGGTGCTCGCTGCCGGCACCCTGCCGGAAACGGCCCAACAGCTCCTGCTGGCTGCCACCAGCCTGCTGCTCGCCCTGGGCGTAGGGGTGGTGGTGGACCTGGGCTTGAGCTGGGCCCTGGGACCCAGTTGGGCCAGCAGCATGGGCTTGATCGCAGCGAGCTGGGGGCTGTTTACAGCGCTCGCCAGTCGAGCCAGGGAAGACCAGGAATGATTGCTGGGGTGGCCAGCCGGTAGGCGCCGTACTCCGGATGCACCAGCACCAGCTGGCGCTCCTCCCGCCGGGCCTTGCCCCCCAGCAGGGCGCAAAGGGCCAGCAGCAAAGCCAGGTGCAAGAGGCTGCCCAGGGCCAGGGTGACCCCAAGCGAGCAGATCAGAACCGCCTGATACAGGGGGTGGCGGCAGCGGCCATAGGCCCCCTGGGTCACCAGGGCCGCCCCCGGCACCGGATCGGGCAGGGGGGTGAGGCTGGGCCCCAGCCGCCAAAAGGCCTGGATCGCCAGCAGGATCCCAATGCCAAACAGGATCAAGCCAGAAAGGGCCACCGGCAGGGGCCAGGCGTAGCCCCAGGCCCCGGGGGCCGGATAGGGGGGCAGCAGGTGGGCGGCGATCAGGACCAATTGGGCCAGCAGCCAACACTCGCCATGGCGGTTGTCGAGCCAGCCCCCCCAGCTCAAGCCCCAGCGGCTGGGAGCAAAGCGGGGGCTGGGCTTAGGCGGCCTGTTCGGCACCGGCAGCTTGCTTGGAAAGCACCAGTCTGAGCAGGATCGGCGCCAGGAAGGTGGTACCAATCACCATTAGCAAAATCGCCGCCTCCAATGGAGGGGTAAGCAGGCCGGCCTGGGTGCCGAGGCCCAGGAAAATCAAACCCACTTCGCCCCGGGGCAGCATCCCCAAACCGACCACCAGGCGGTTGGTTTTCTCCGCGCTGACGTAGCTCCAGCCCGAGGCCACCTTGCCCACGATGGCCACGGTGAGCAGGAAGGCTGCCACGATCAGGCCCTCGCGGTTTTCGGGCTGCATGGGATTGAGCACCGAGAGATCCATGCCGGTGCCGATCAGCACAAAGAAGATCGTGGCGAACAGGGCCACCAGGGGCTTCACGGCGGCCTGGATGGCATGGGTGTGCTTGGAGCTGCTCAAAATCAGGCCCGCCGCAAAGGCGCCCAAGGCCGCCTCCAGGCCAATGGCCTGGGCCGTGAAGCAGCAGAGCGACAGCACCACAAAGGACGCCACCACCACTTCGCCCGGGGCCTTGAGCCGGTCGAGCAGCCAATCAAACAGCGGTGCCGCCGTGCGGCTCAACACCAACGACACCACCACAAAGGCAGCGGCAGCGGCGACCAATTTCACGATCGGTCCAAAGGTGAAGCCGGCGCCGCCCGCCAAGGCCACCACCACCGCCAGGATCACGATGCCGAGGATGTCGTCGAGCACGGCCGCGCCAATCACGGTTTGGCCCTCCTTGGTTTTTAAAAACTTGAGCTCGCCGAAGACGCTGGCGGTGATGCCAATGCTGGTGGCTGTCATGGAGGCCCCAGCAAAGATCGCCGGAATCAAGGGCACATGGAACAGATAAAAGAGCCCAAAGGTGCCCAGGGCGAAGGGCAACACCACGCCGGTCAAGGCCACCGTGGTGGCCTGCAGGCCGACTGCCACCAGCTCATCGAGTTCGCTCTCCAGGCCCGTGAGAAACAGCAGGGCAAACAGACCGATCTGGGAGACGGCCTGGAGGCTCGAGAAGCCTTCGAGGTAGATGTCCTGCACTTGGGATGGGGTGATGTCGGCCAGGGAGGCCAACAGGCCCAGGGCCGCGGAGTTGAGTTGGGCATGGGTTTCGGGGGGCACGATCAGATGCAGGCCTGAAACACCGATCAGCACCCCGGCCACCAATTCCCCCAGGATCGTGGGCAATTGGATCCGCACCATCAGCTCGGCCATGGCCCGGGCGGCCACGAAGATCACCAAAAACTCGGCGGTGGCGATCAGGGTTTCGGCCACCTCAACCCCGTGGCTACCGCCCACCTCAAGCAACAACGCCGGCACGTCCATGGCCCATCTGTGGTGAGCGTGACCTTAAAGCGAGCGCCCTAAAAACCGCCGCTAGGCTCGATCTAACGGGCTTAAGGGAGGAATGGCAGCGCAGCGGCAGCCCGATCTAGAGGCACTGGATGCCTGGTGGCGGGCGGCCAACTACCTGGCGGTGGGGATGATCTACCTGCAGGACAACCCCCTGCTGGCCGAACCGCTGCGGCCCGAGCACATCAAAAACCGGCTGCTGGGGCACTGGGGCTCGAGCCCGGGCCAGGCCTTCATCTGGGCCCATGCCAACCGGGTGATCCTCGAGCACCAGCTCGAGATGATCTACCTCTCAGGGCCAGGCCACGGGGCGCCGGGGGTGCTGGGGCCCACCTATCTCGATGGCTCCTACAGCGCCATCTATCCGGACAAATCCCAAGACACAGCTGGGCTGGGGCGCTTTTTTAAGCAGTTTTCTTTCCCCGGCCACATCGGCTCCCACTGCACCCCGGAAACCCCCGGCTCAATCCACGAGGGCGGCGAGCTGGGCTACGTGCTCTCCCATGCCTGCGGGGCCGTGTTCGACAACCCGGAGCTGGTTGCCCTGGCCTGTGTGGGCGATGGGGAAGCCGAAACCGGGCCCCTGGCCACCTCCTGGCACATCAACAAGTTCCTCAATCCCGCCAGCGATGGGGCCGTGCTGCCGGTGCTGCACCTCAACGGCTACAAGATCGCCAACCCCACCCTGCTGGCCCGCCTGCCCAAGGCAGAGCTGGAAAGCCTGCTGGTGGGCTACGGCTGGCAGCCCCTGTTTGTGGAGGGCTCTGAACCCATGGCGATGCACGCCGCCATGGCGGCTGCGATGGACACCGCCATCCAACGCATCCAGGCCATCCGCCGCACAGCCCGCGAACAGCGCGAAAGTGGCCACGACATCACCAGGCCCGCCTGGACGATGCTGGTGCTGCGCTCCCCCAAGGGCTGGACGGGGCCCAAGGAGCTGCACGGCCTCAAGCTCGAAGGCTTCTGGCGCAGCCACTAGGTGCCCCTGCCCAACCCCAAGCACGACCCGGAGCAGCTGGCCATGCTCGAGGCCTGGCTGCGGAGCTACCGGCCCGAGGAGCTGTTTGATGCCAACGGCAGCCTGATTCCTGAGCTGCAGGCACTCTCCCCCAAGGGCGATCGGCGCATGGGCTCCAATCCCCACGCCAATGGGGGCCTCTTGATGCGCCCGTTGCAGCTGCCGCCGATCGAGGCCTATGGGGTGGCGATTCCTGGGCCTGGGCTGATCGAGGCTGAAAACACCGCCTCCCTGGGG
>CAMDSS010000109.1 GCA_945907085.1 Cyanobium sp. NIES-981
ACACCGCACCGCGCTTGCCATCCACCACCGCCTTGGTGCGCTTGATTTGGCTCCATTTGCTATGGCCTGCCATTGCCCTTAACCGGCGGCGTCAAACACCAGCTTGGGCTGCAGCAGGCCGCCCTCCAGGGCGCGGGCCATGCCGGCCAAGCTTCCATCCGGTGCCAGTACCGCCACCGGCTGATCCGCCGGGAGCGGGCCTTCGAGGCCCGCATCGGCCTCGAAGGCCCGGCCGCAGCGCCAGCCGGCGACCTGCCCATCCAAGAGCTGGTGCTGGGGTAGGTGGGCCAGGGCCTCGAGGGGGTTCAGCAGCGGTGTTGGCCCCTGCTCTTGCAGCTGCTCCAGGCTGACGGCCTGCTCCAGGCCAAAGCCCAGGGCCTCCGTGCGCCGCAGCTGGGCCAGGGCTCCACCGCAGCCCAACAGTTCGCCCAGATCCCTGGCCAGGGATCGGATGTAGGTGCCAGCTGAACAGCGCACCTGGAGCTGGAGCTGGCCTGTGGCTTGGTCCCAATGGTCGAGCACGAGCGCTTCGATCCGCACGGGCCTGGGGGGGAGGTCGAGCTGTTCGCCCTGGCGCACGCGGGCATAGGCCCGCTGGCCATCCACGTGCACGGCGGACACCTGGGGAGGCCGTTGCTGGATCAAGCCTCGAAAGTCCGCTAGGGCTGCCTCGATGGCCTGGTGCTCGAGCTGGGGTACCGGGGCCTGGTTGAGGACGGTGCCCTCCAGGTCGTCGGTGCTGGTGCGCACCCCCAGCTGCACCACGCCGCAGTAGGCCTTGTCCCCTTCGAGGTAGGGCAACAGCCGGGTGGCGGGGCCCACTGCCATGGGCAGCACGCCGGTGACGGCTGGATCGAGGGTGCCGCCATGGCCCACCCGCTTCAGCCCGTAGGCCCGCCGCACGGCCCCCACGCAGCTGTGGGAGGTGATGCCAGCTGGTTTGTCGATCACAAGAAAGCCGCAGAGCATGGGGTGGGGCTTGCTGGCCGCCGGTGGCGGGTTGAGTGTGGGAGGGTGTTCCCATGGTCACCCTTCAAGGTGCTGCCCTTTAGGTTTCCCTGGATTGATTGGGATTTGGCGTGGCAGTACCCGTTGGCGTGGCAGGACCAGCCTTGGATGTGGAGCACTTCCTCGCCGACGGCTTTGATCTGCGCCAGCAGTTGGCCCAGTTTTTGGGACTCTCTGCTGGGCAGCTGGAGCAGAAGCTTCCCCAAAGTACCGAGGATCTGGCCGCCCTCCATCCCGGCGCCTTTGACCCCGATCAAGCGGGCAGCTTTTACGAGGAAACCGTCGGCACGGGCCATTTGCTGGAGCTGGCAGCCTGGCATTTGGGCAGCGCCGACTACATCGCCGACACCCTGCGGTTGCAGGCGAGCTTCGCCCGGGGCCAGGTGCTCGATTTTGGCGGGGGCATCGGCAGCCATGCCCTGGCGGCGGCGGCCCTGCCCCAGGTGGAGCGGGTGTGGTTTGTGGATCTCAATCCCCACAACCGGGCCTTTGTGGCGGCCCGGGCCCAAAGCCTCGGCCTCGAGGCCAAGGTGAGCTGCCTGCGCGATCTCTCGGATCCAGCGCTGCCTGCCCAGTTCGACACGGTTGTCTGCCTGGATGTGCTGGAGCACCTGGCCGATCCAGCGGCCCAGCTCAAGACCTTTGCCGAGCGGATGACTCCCTCGGCCACGGCCCTGCTGAATTGGTATTTCTTCAAGGGCTATGCCGGGGAATATCCCTTCCATTTCGATGATCCGGCGTTGGTGGAGACCTTCTTTCGGACCCTCCAAAGCCGATTCTTGGAGGTGTTTCACCCCTTGCTGATCACCACCCGGGCCTACCGGCTGATGGCCTAGCGGGCACAAAAAAGCCGGTACCCATGGGGCACCGGCTTCTGGTCGAAGAGCCTTGGACTCAGCCGACGGCGATGTTGATGCGCTTGCGGCTGCGCAGGCCGCGCTTGATGGTGTCGAAGCTCACCACTCCATCGGTAAGGGCGAAAAGGGTGTCGTCGGAACCACGGCCCACGTTCACGCCGGGGAGCACGGAGGTGCCGCGCTGACGGATCAGGATGGAGCCAGCACTGACGGCTTCACCGCCGTAGCGCTTGACACCCAGGCGCTTGGAGTTGGAGTCGCGGCCGTTACGGGTGGAGCCTGTGCCTTTCTTGTGGGCCATGGGGGGAAATAATCAGAGAACGGGGGTCTTGGTTTGGGAAGGGGCCTATCAGGCCAGGCTCTTGCCGCCTACGGAAATCGACTCCACCATGACGCGGGTCAATTCCTGGCGATGTCCGTTCTTACGACGGGTTTTCTTCTTGGGACGCATTTTATAGACAATCAACTTCGGGCCCCGGCGATGGGCCATCACCTTCAGCACCACGGTCGCACCCTTGACGAAGGGAAGGCCCAGGGTGGCTTCCTTGCCGTCATTGACCAGGAGCACGTTCTCCAAGGTCACGGTGCTGTCGACTTCCGCGGAGAGGCGGTCCAGGTCGTAGTAGCGGTTGGGCTGAACCCAGAACTGCTGGCCGGAGGCCTCGACAATGGCGTAGGGACCCTTTTCTGCAGTGGCGGCCTGGCTCGTTGCAGCAGTGGTAGCTGCTTTAGGGGTATCCGCTTTGGTTGTATCGGATTTCGCAGTATCGGTGGCTTTGCTCATGGCGACAGGGGCATGGTCAGGCTGACGGGGGCTATCCCCGCGTCATTCGGCCTGACGCATGCAAGTTGGAAAACAAACAACAATCCTCCAACTTCAGGCTTCCTTTCGTCAATATGGACGCCAACCGTTGCCGGCCGTTCCGCGCTACAAGCCCTCCATGGCTGAGCCATCCCTCACGATTGCTTCCCTGATCCGGGATCCCTCGATTGGGCAGGTCTGCTCCCGCTGGTTGAAGGGTGGACGCTGCCACATGGTGTGGGTTGATCCCTCCTCCAACCCCGTCGCGGAACTGGAGCGGCGCCGGGAGGAGTTCGATGCCCTGTTGCTTGAGCAGGGGGCCGTGGGCCCCAGCGTGTACCAATCCTTGAGCGACCTGGGCTTGGTGTTGCCGGCCGTGGTGATTGGCGCCGGCACAGGGGAGGTGGAATTCCATGACGCCGAGGTGCATCTGCCCACCAATCAGCTGGAACAGTTGAGTTACAGCCTGGATGCGGCGGTCTCCCGTTTCCTGCGCCGTGGGGGCGTCGGTGCCGGCGACGTCAGCGCTGACCAGCTGGCGCCCGGGGGCGAAACCCCGGATCGCTGGAAGCTGGCCAACCGGTTGCAGGGTCGGCTTGGTTTGCTTGGGGTCTTCTACAAGCGCGATTCCTCCCGCTTCCTGCGCAACCTGAGCGCGGCGGACCGGGACGCGTTGCTGCAGTCCCTTGAGCGCACCTATCGCGATCTGCTGCTCAGCTATTTCCGAGATCCATCAGCGGCCAACCAGGCCCTTGAGAGTTTTGTGAATACAGCGTTCTTCAGTGATTTACCGATCACCAAAGCTGTAGAGATTCACATGAATTCGATTGATGGGTTCGCCAAGCAGCTCAAGCTGGAGGGAAATCAGAACGACTTCCTGCAGGACTACCGGCTTGCCCTCCTTGATGTAATGGCCCACCTCTGTGAGATGTACCGCCGTTCGGTGCCGCCGGATGGATCGGCAGCTTCCTAATCCGCGCCTACCCCATCCCATTGGCCGACTCCGCCGACTCGCTTCCATGACTCCCCGTAAGACATACATCCTCAAGCTCTACGTGGCGGGCAACACGCCCAACTCGATGCGGGCCCTCAAGACCCTGCGCAACATCCTCGAAACCGAGTTTCTGGGTGTCTATGCGTTGAAGGTGATTGACGTGCTCAAAAACCCCCAGCTCGCCGAGGAGGACAAGATCCTGGCCACCCCCACCCTCGCCAAAATCTTGCCACCACCGGTGCGCCGGATCATTGGTGATCTTTCGGACCGGGAACGGGTGCTGATCGGCTTGGACCTGCTCTACGACGAGCTGACCGAGGAAGACCTGGCTGATGGGCAAGACCTGCTTGATGGGGAAGCCCTGTAGGCCTGCGGTCCCCAGGTCTTCATTTCCACGCGTCGCGATGGCGACCCCCACCTTCACTCCCTACCTTCTCCCTACGTCTGTTCGCCCCATGCAGGATTCAAGCTCCACCGGTTCTCCCTTGATGCAGGTGCAGAAGCTCCCAACCGGAATTGAGGGCTTCGATGACGTCTGTCATGGCGGGTTGCCCATTGGCCGCTCAACCCTGATTAGCGGCACCTCGGGCACGGGCAAGACGGTGTTCTCGCTGAACTTCCTGTACAACGGCATTCGCGAGTACAACGAGCCGGGCATCTTTGTCACCTTTGAGGAGTCACCCCTCGACATCCTGCGCAACGCCGCCAGCTTTGGCTGGAACCTCCAGGAGTTGGTGGAGCAGGACAAGCTCTTCATCCTCGATGCCTCTCCGGATCCGGAAGGTCAGGACGTGGCCGGAAGTTTTGATCTGTCGGGCTTGATCGAGCGCATCAACTACGCGATCAACAAGTTCAAGGCCAAGCGGGTGGCGATTGATTCGATCACCGCGGTGTTCCAGCAGTACGACGCGGTCTCGGTGGTGCGTCGCGAGATCTTCCGGCTGATTGCCCGCCTGAAGGAAGTGGGGGTTACCACGGTGATGACCACCGAGCGCATTGATGAATACGGCCCGATTGCCCGCTACGGCGTTGAGGAGTTTGTCTCCGACAACGTGGTGATCCTGCGCAACGTGCTGGAGGGTGAGCGGCGGCGCCGCACCGCTGAAATCCTCAAGCTGCGCGGCACCACCCACATGAAGGGGGAGTTCCCCTTCACCATGGGCAGCGATGGCATCAGCGTCTTCCCACTGGGGGCCATGCGCTTGACCCAGCGCTCCTCCAACGTGCGCATCTCCTCCGGCGTGCCCAGGCTCGACGAGATGTGTGGCGGTGGGTTCTTTAAGGATTCGATCATCCTGGCCACCGGGGCCACCGGCACGGGCAAAACCCTGCTCGTCTCCAAGTTTGTGGAAGACGCCTGCCGCAGCAACGAACGGGCGATTCTGTTTGCCTACGAGGAATCCCGCGCCCAGCTGCTGCGCAATGCCACCAGCTGGGGCATGGATTTCGAACAAATGGAGCAGGACGGCCTGCTCAAGATCATCTGCGCCTACCCCGAGTCCACGGGCCTGGAGGATCACCTCCAGATCATTAAGACGGAGATCAGCCAATTCAAGCCATCGCGGATGGCGATCGACTCGCTCTCAGCCCTGGCCCGGGGGGTGAGTCACAACGCCTTCCGCCAGTTTGTGATTGGGGTCACCGGCTACGCCAAGCAAGAGGAGATCGCCGGCTTCTTCACGAACACCTCGGAGGAGTTCATGGGGAGCCACTCGATCACCGACTCCCACATCTCCACCATCACCGACACGATCCTGCTCCTGCAATACGTGGAGATCCGGGGTGAGATGGCCCGGGCCCTGAACGTGTTCAAGATGCGGGGCTCTTGGCACGACAAGGGCATTCGGGAGTTTGTGATCACCAGCAATGGTCCGGAGATCAAGGATTCGTTCTCAAATTTCGAGCGCATCATCTCCGGCGTTCCCCATCGCATCACCACCGACGAGCGCAGCGAGCTCTCGCGCATCGTGCGCGGTGTGGCCGACGACTAGGCGTTAAGCCTGGTCAGGCTTCAACGGCGTTGGCTTCCAGCTCGTAGCGGCGGCGGCCAGCCAGCAGCTCGAGTTCGTCGGCATCGGAGTCTTCCAGGGGCAGGTCAAACCAGAACACCGTGCCGATTCCCAGGGCGCTCGTCATGCGCACCTGGCTGCCGTGCTTGTCGAGGATGCCGCGCACGATCGAGAGACCTAGCCCCGTGCCGGCCTCAGTATGCACAGCGTTTTCCACCCGATAGAAGCGGTCAAAGATGCGGCTCTGGTCGACCTCTGAAATGCCACAGCCGCTGTCGGCAATTTCAATCCTGAGCCTGGGCAGGGGGGAAGTGAGGGCGCAACTGGGGTTGGGGTTGGTGTCGTCCGGGATCAGCGGGCAGAGGTCGGGCCAGGGATAGGCCCGAACCATCAGTTGGCCGCCTTTGGGGGTGAACTTGAGGGCATTGCCCACCAAGTTGTCGAACACCTGCAGCAGCAAATCCCAGTTGCCAAGGGCCCTCGGCAGGTGGGGATCGGCGTCGAAGTGCAAGCTCACCCCCTTGTCTTCGGCATTGAGTCGATAGGTGCGCAGGGTTTGCTCGATCGCCGTCGGCAGCTCGATCGGTTCAAAGGACCAAACCCGTTCGCTCTCCAGCCGGGAGAGGTCGAGCACGTCGTTGACGAGCCGGGTGAGCCGATCGGTTTCGTCATTGGCGATGCCCAGAAATTCCTTTTTCTCCTCCTCCGTCAGTTGGTCGCCGAGATCGTGGAGCGTCTCCACATAGCTCTTGATGTTGAACAGGGGCGTGCGCAATTCATGGGACACGTTGCTGATGAACCGGCTCTGGGCAGCATTGAGCTCCACCTCTCGGGTGAGGTCCTGGATGGTCATGGCGATGCCCTTGAGGCTT
>CAMDSS010000110.1 GCA_945907085.1 Cyanobium sp. NIES-981
CGCACCGGCACCACCGTGCTGCTCACCAGCCATTACATGGGGGACATCACCGCCCTCTGCCCGCGGGTGCTGCTGATTCACCAGGGCCACCTGTTCCACGACGGCCCCCTCGACGAGCTCACCGAACGGCTCGCCCCCTGCCGCGAAGTGCGCCTGGAGCTGAAGGATCCCGCCCCAGCGGAGGCCTTCGCTGGCTATGGCGCGGTGGAATCCTGCCAGGGCCACCAGGTGCGCTTGCTGATTCCCAGGGATCGGCTCACCGGGGCGGTGGCGCGTCTGCTGGCGGACTTTGCCGTGGTGGATCTGGAGGTGAGCGAGCCGCCGGTGGAGGAATTGATCGGCCGCCTGTTCCGCCAGGGGGTGGTGGCATGAGCCGCTCACCGCTCGTTCATGGCCTGCGGGTGGCCCGGGCGCTGTTCACCAGCCAGTACGCCCTGATGCTGGAATACCGCGCCGAGATTGCCCTCTGGGCCCTGTCTGGCGTCCTGCCCCTGATCATGCTCGGGGTCTGGAGTGGCTCCGGTGCCGGCGCCGACGCGGGCCTCACCCCCCTGCAACTGGCCCGCTACTTCCTGGCTGCTTTTGTGGTGCGCCAGTTCACGATCGTCTGGGTGATCCAGGCCTTTGAGGAGGACAACCTCCAGGGCCGCCTGTCTCCCTACCTGCTCCAACCGCTGCCGCCCCTGTGGCGCTACCTGGCCGCCCACCTGGCCGAGCAGGTCACCCGGCTGCCCTTTGTGGTGGTGATCCTGGCGCTCGTGGCGCTGGTGCTGCCGGGCACCCTCTGGTGGCCTTCCCCGCTCAGCTTCTTGCTGGCGGTGGTGGCCACCCACCTGGTGTTTCTGCTGCGCTTTTTGATCCAGAGCCTGATCACCATGGCTTGTTTCTGGAGCGAACGGGCCGCCGCTCTGGAGCGGTTGCAGATGATCCCCTACTTGTTTCTTTCGGGGCTGGTGGCGCCCCTGGAAACCTTTCCCGAGGGCATGCGGGCCTTGGCGTTTGCCACCCCCTTCCCCTGGATGATCTGGTTCCCCGCCCGCCTGCTGGGCGGTGGGGCGGTGGATGTGGCCGCCGGCTTTGGGGCCCTGCTCGCCTGGATCGCCCTATTGCTGCCGCTCACCCTGCTGCTCTGGAAGGCCGGCATTCGCCGCTATTCGGCGATGGGGGCCTGATGGCGAAAACCCTTGCGAACAGCCTGGCGACGTTCCGGCGCTATCGGCGCACCCTGGCCCGCTTCTGGGCCACCTCCCTGACGGCGGAGCTGGAGTACCAGGCCAATTTTTTGATTGAGTTGCTGTCGGTGGGTGGCAACCTGGCGGGCAGTGTGTTTTTGCTGTCGTTGTTCTTCGGCAACGGCCGCAGCCTGGGCGGCTGGAGCTGGGAGCAGGCCCTGGTGGTGCTGGGGGTCTACACCCTGCTCGATGGCCTCACCAGCACGGTGCTGCAGCCCAACTTGAGCACGATCGTCACCCACGTGCGCACGGGCACCTTGGATTTTGTGTTGCTCAAGCCGATCGACAGCCAGTTCTGGCTCTCGGCCCGCACCTTCTCCCCCTGGGGGTTGCCCGGGGTGGTGATGGGTTTGGTGCTGATGGCGGTGGCTGCACTCCGTGCTGGGGCCAGGCCCGGGCCCCAGGCCGTGGCGCAGGTGGCGGTGCTGCTGGTCGCCAGTGCCGTGATCTTGTATTCGCTCTGGTTCGTGTTGGCTGCCACCAGCATTTGGTTTGTGAAGGTCTGGAACGCCACCGAGGTGCTGCGCTCCGCCCTGGTGGCGGGCCGCTATCCGGTGGCGGCCTACCCCGCCGGCCTGCGCACCTTCTTCACCCTGGTGCTGCCGGTGGCCTTCCTGACCACCGTGCCCGCCGAAGCGATCCTGGGCACCGGCACCAGCCAATGGTTGCTGGCATCGGTGGCGGTGGCGGTGGGGTCCCTGGCCCTCAGCCGCTGGTTCTGGGGCTTCGCCCTGCGCTTTTACACCTCGGCATCGAGCTGAGGGCCACCTGCATCAATCGATCGATAGGGACCAGACGAAACGATCTCGAGGGAGGCCGGAACAGCTACCCGAAAACGGATTGTTGAGTTGTACCCCGCAGCCAACAAAGTCATCAATGTTGCGCGTCACCACGGTGAGCTCGTGCAGCAATGCATCGAGACGCTATTCAAGGCAGAGCTGATGCGCATGCCCGTTCCCCCAAACCATCTGAGCCCTTAAGGAAGGCTGCGCGCAGGGCCTAGCCAGGATCGCCCCATGGATCAGTTATCGCCACCAGCTGGTAATGACGTCAAGAGAGAGATGCATGGGGCCTGCCTAGAAGATCAGGCGGTCTTCAGGCCTCCGCACTCCTCCCAGGCGCTCAACAGCTGGCCCAGCTCTGCCTTCATGGCTGCCAGCTCAGTCAGCCGGTGTTCGATGGAACGGATGCGTCCCTGAATACTGCTTTTCAGGGCGCCGCAGTTGCAGTGACCGGCGCGCCGCACATCGAGAATCTTTTTGAGCTCCGGAAGGGGCACATCCATGGCTCTTAGCGTTCGGATTAAGCCCAGCTCGCCTACGACGGAGGGATCGAACAATCGGTAGCCCCCAGGGGAGCGGGAAACGATGCCAATCAGGCCTTCGTCGCAGTAGAAGCGCACCGTCTTCACGGGCAACCCAGTGGCCTCAGCCACCTGGCCGATTCGCAGGGCCGGAGCATCCATGCGATAACCCTCCAGACACAGCAAACTTCATTCAACTTTAGGCAAATAGCCCGGGTTGTGATCTGACGACAACAACACTCCATTAGCTTCTATCTGCTAGAGACTTGCGCTAACTTGCGGCTTTCAACGATCCAGCGCCTCATGCCTCAAGGTCGCCCAGCGAGGGTCATCCAATCCAAGCCCATCCAGGGGCTTCTGGGCGCCATGGGGCTAGCAGTGCTTCCCCTGCTGGCAGGCGTCGCCCTAGCCAACACCACTGCGGTGCCAGCTGTGTACGCCACGAAGGCAGAAGCCGAGACCGCAGCCAGGAAGCACTTCAACTGCACCGGAGCGCATCCGATGGGAAACCAGTGGATGCCCTGCGCGAAGCACGGCCAGGCCAGTGGTTCAGCCCACAGCCACCAGTGAGGTCACCCATGGGCAGTTGCGGTCAATCACCCAAGCTGGTGGCCTTCGGAATCGCCCCTCTCGGGATCATCTCGATCGGCGTTGTGCCGATGGGTGTGGTGAGCATCGGCGTGGTGCCCATGGGCGTCGTGAGCCTTGGGGTTGTGGGAATGGGCGTTGTTAATGCCTGCGTGGTTGGAATGGGTGTGCTGGTGGCAGGCATGAATGCCATGGGCATCTGGACATTCAGTCCAGGCAACAGCCACCAACACCACAGCAACCGGCCAGCCCAGGAAAACCTGATGGCCTACCCCAGCAAAGCGTTAGCGCAACAGAAAGCCCTGGAGCTTGGCTGCGTGGGGGCCCATGCCATGGGATCCCGATGGATGCCATGCGCCGAACATGCCCAACCCTATTAACAGCAACGAAAGTCCATGACTCCCATTCTTAGCCTCATTCTTATCGGCACCAGCTCCCTCACTGCCTTATCCCATTCACCCCTCGTGAGCAAAGCATCACTAGAAAAGTCCTATGAATTGATTGGTTTCAATACCCATGCGTCTGAGCTCCTAGCCTGTGGCGGCGGCGGCTCAGGCGCCTATCGCAAACCCCCGAGGCCCGGCCATGGAAAACCTGGGGATTCGGCCCATCCCAGTGGCATCCAGCCAACCAGCACTGACACCAAGCCAGTCCAAACAACCATCAATTCAGGCCAGACCTGACATCAGCGAAAGAGTAAGGGCCCCGGCAACTCAACACCGGGGCTTTGCATCTAATAACTAGAATTTAAATGTCGTTTTTAACAGAGCCCCAAGGGAGCTGAAGCTTTGCCCTTCGGGCGTTCTTTGCCCCATCGGCCGGTTAAGATAAAAGAGGGCCGGTGTAATGCTGATGGCATCAGTGACTTGGAACTTGTACCACCCCTCCAAGGCATAATTACCATCATCAGCACTGACTCCACCAGTCAATGATGTTGCGAAGACTGCCTGACCGACTGCTACGCCAAAATCATTGCCTTTGGCGAGCACATCAGTCCACTGCAATCCCACCATCCAGGACTGACTGACACTGGGCTTACCAGTCGTTGCCACGCTATAGCTTGTTTTGTTGATTCCCCAGCCCAGACTCACAGAAGGTACCCAGCCACTTTTGAGGGGCTGCCAAAAGGCACTTAGGCCGAACGCATTGGTTTCGGCACCATCTTTTTGCCCGTGGTCGATGGAGCTATGCACAGTTGGAGTGGTGCCTGGTACATACTGGGTGTGTGGTTGCACATAGGACCAAATCGCAGCCAGGCCCCACTGCTCTTGTTGATAACCGATCTGCACACTTGCGGTGGCACCAGACTCAGACGTGAAGAGCCCTTTTGTTGAATCCGAGCCAAGGGCTGCAACATAGTTTGCACTCACACTCCAGCCATTGTTTTGCCACCACAGGCCAGCTCCGGCGCCAAGATTCTTGCTATAGGCAGCTGGAGCACCATTAACGGTGAAGAGGTTCAAGATGGTGTCAGCAGGGTAGACGCTGGGCCAGAGCGCCAACATGTCTTCCTGGCCGACCCGGGCCCCCACCGTGGCTGTGAATTGCTTGCCGATGGGAAATTGGTAAAACAGCTTATAAATGCCGACGTTGTCGGCGCCAGAATCCTCTTCAAAGGCAATCTCTAATTCGGCGGAATTGCCAAGGTCATGGGGCTCTCCGCCAAAGGCGCTGTTGCCAAAATTACCCGCGCGAAGATTGGTGCGAAGTAAGTCTTTACCGGTGAAACTTGTATCTAAATTAATCTGCAGATCGTAGTTAAACGTGACATTCTCGTTGACCCCCGTGACCGGGTTTTTTGGGGCGCGTCGGTTCGCCGTATGTGCCGCCGAATTGTATGCACTGCCGGAGTATCCCACTCCCCCAACGACAAACGTCGCCTGGCCAGAAAGCTTGGTGGTTGTGGAGAACTGATTGGCTTCCAATTTGCCCACCTTGGCATCCAGACCATCGGCGCGGCCCTTGAGGATGGCGAGTTCTTTTTGGAACTCAGTCAGCAGCTTTTTCAGCTCATCGGTGGTTTCGGTGACCCGATCAAGGCAAGCATTCAGCAGGGCGGCAGCTTCAAAGCGGGTGATCGCCTGGCCCCCTTTAAAGGTGCTATCGGGATAGCCGGCCACGCAGCCGTAGCGCTCAATCAAATTGGAGAGGGCTTGGTAAGCCCAATCCGTGGGCTTCACATCGGCGAACTGGCTAACGCTCGTGACCTGCTCATCGCTTGATGCATAGCGATTGACGCCCGAGAGGTTGGGGTCCGGCTGGGACGCTTGGGCAGCCAAAGGTTGCAATGGCGTGGTGGCCAAAAGCAGTGGGGATAGAGCGAAGCGAAGCAGTGACATGCAAGAAATCAGTACAACGCTGCCGCGAGGCAGCCGAGTACCACAAGGTGCAGCAATGGTGCCTCAACCCTTCTGTAAGCGCGAGTTACTAGAGGGTTGGGTCAGGGTCTCCGCACGTTGCTCAAAGCAAGCCGCCCCAGGCCAAGTTCGGGTGGATTGGCCTGGGGCCAGGTGGTCCCTGATCATCCCCTCCGTGCCCGGCTGCGGCCTAAAAGTCAGTTCAGCACAGCATTGAGGAGGTCTTCATCGGCCTCCAGGTTGGAGGTGACGCTGCGCACGTCATCGAGGTCTTCGAGGGCATCGAGCATGCGCAGGCATCTGCGCAGGGGCTCCAACTCCAGGAGCTCGGTGTTGGTTAGGGGAATCCAGCGCTGCTCCCAGCTTTCCACCGCCAGTCCGCAGCTGCGCAATCCGTCCTGCAGGGCTTCGAGGGCCGCAAAGCTGGAGCTCACCTCCCAACCCCCGTCGGCCTGGGCGTCGTAGCCCAAGGCGATGGGACCACCGCTGGCTTCCAGGCGAAGTAAGGCCTCGAGCAGGCTCTCTTCATTGAGCCCATTGGCTGCGAGCCGCACCACGCCCCGGAGTTCAAACAGGTAGCCCACGCAGCCCGTTTCCCCCAGGTTGCCCCCCTGCTTGTTGAAGGCCAGGCGCACCTCGGCGGCGGTGCGATGGCGGTTGTCGGTGAAGGCTTCCACCAGCACAGCCACTCCGCCTGGCCCATAGCCCTCGTAGCGCACCTGCTCAAAGTGGTCACCTTCCCCCGCGCCCTGGCCCGATCCCTTGAGGATGGCCCTCTCGATGTTGGCGTTCGGTACGCCGGCTGCCTTGGCCTTCTCGATCGCCGTGCGCAACTGAAAGTTGCCGGCTGGATCGCCCCCGGCGCGGGCCGCCACCATGATTTCCCGACCCAACCGGGTGAACACCGCACCGCGCTTGCCATCCACCACCGCCTTGGTGCGCTTGATTTGGCTCCATTTGCTATGGCCTGCCATTGCCCTTAACCGGCGGCGTCAAACACCAGCTTGGGCTGCAGCAGGCCGCCCTCCAGGGCGCGGGCCATGCCGGCCA
>CAMDSS010000111.1 GCA_945907085.1 Cyanobium sp. NIES-981
GGGCCCTGCAACCACAACCAACAGGCCGCGCGCACCGCAGGTCCATCGCAACCTGCCACCAACTCCACCCAGTCGGCTAGGGGCAAGGCACCCCCCATCTCCTGCATCAGCACCCAGGCGGCCCCGAAATCCCTCGGGCGCGGCAGGGCGGACTGGAGGGCCTGGGAATCCAGCGACCATGGGGACGCTTTGATGCTGGTTGGTGGGGTGGAGCCGGCCGGTAGACGGAAGAGCAGTTCGAGCTCCCGAAGGGGGGGCTGCTGGCGTTTTGCAGCCTCGCCAACAACAATGGCGGCCTTGCTTCCCGTTAGGGAAACAAGAACCGCCAGGCGTGGTGATTTTCCATCGACCGTGCCGAGGAGATCGCCAGGTTGGAAAGCCGGTGAGCCCAGGGCCTTGCTCAGCCTTCGGGATTGACGAAGGGGAGAAGGGCGACAATCCGGGCCCGCTTCACAGCATTGGTGAGGTCGCGCTGCTGCTTGGCAGTCAGGCTTGTCATGCGACGGGGAAGGATCTTGCCGCGCTCAGTGATGAATTTTTTAAGGAGATCAACGTCCTTGTAGTCGATCGGATCGCCAGGCTTGATCGGGGAAAGACGCTTTTTGAAGAAGGAGCTGGACATGCGGAACAGGCTTTAGCGAGCTAAGGGTTGGAAGGGAAGAAGTGGCTGCTGGGCAGCAGAACGACGCGAAAAGCGCCGCAGGGAATCACTTGATTTCCTTGTGGGCGGTCGACTTATTGCAATGCGTGCAGAACTTCTTCAGCTCAAGCCGTTCGGTGGTGTTACGGCGGTTTTTTTCCGTGGTGTACCGAGATACGCCAGGGGACCGCTTGGCGGGGTTGGACCGGCATTCGGTGCACTCGAGAGTGATCACGATCCGGACGCCCTTGTTTTTAGCCATGAAGGACGTTGCGCCGCGTGTGCGATGCGAAAGAACAAGCAAACACCATACCTGCCGATGGTGACCCCAGCCAGTCACTCCCTAGGATCCAGCCTTATTCTCGGCTTGGGCTGATGCGGGTCTCGCTCCAATGGTTACGGGAGCTTGTGAGCGGCCCCGAGGGTGCGTTTGCCCCCGATGCCCTGGCCGAGCGGCTGTCCATGGCCGGCTTTGAGGTGGAGTCCATCGACGATCTAGCTGCCCAGGGGGCCGGGGTGGTGGTGGGTTTTGTGGCCGATCGAGCCCCCCATCCCAATGCCGACAAGCTCAGTGTCTGCAGCGTGGAGGTGGGTGCTGCCGAACCCCTGCAAATCGTCTGCGGTGCGGCCAATGTGCGGGCGGGAATCCATGTCCCCGTGGCCCTTGTGGGCGCAACCCTCCCGGCCGTGAACCTCACGATTAAGCCGGCGGAATTACGCGGAGTACCCAGCAGCGGAATGATCTGCTCGCTCACCGAGCTGGGCCTTGGCGAATCCGAGGGGATCGCAATCCTTGACGACCTTCTCGCCAGCGTGCCCGCCGTTGGCAGTCCCGTGGGACCTAGCCTGGGCCTCGATGACCAGGTCTTGGAGTTGGCGATCACCGCCAACCGACCCGATGGCCTCTCGATGCGGGGTATTGCCCGGGAAGTCGCCGCCCTGGTTGGGGGCACACCCCAGTTCCGCGATGCCCCCGCTGCCCTTGAGGCTGCACCGCTGCTAATCCAGGCCCCCGACCAAGCCGCCATGGAGGCCGGTGGCCTCTTCACTATCACCGAGCTGGAGGGCGTGCAGGTGGGCCCGTCCCCCCGTTGGTTGCAACAGCGTCTCGAGAGAGCAGGGATTCGACCTATTAACAACGTGGTCGATATCACCAATCTGGTGATGCTGGAGCACGGCCAGCCCCTCCATGCTTTTGATGCTGACCAACTCGCTAATACAAACCAGGGCCAGTTGCATGCCCCAGCCCTTGGTCTTCGGCAGGCCAAAGCCCAAGAGCCCTTCACCAGCCTGGATGGGGAAGAGCGTCAGCTATCGGCCGATGCCCTTGTGGTCACCTATGGCGACCGGCCCATTGCCCTGGCCGGCGTGATCGGAGGCCTGGCGGAGTCTGTCACCGCCAGCACCCAGCGGATCTGGCTGGAAGCAGCGGTGTTTGCCCCCCAGGCGGTGCGCCAATCCGCCCGAAGCCTGGGTCTCCGCACGGAGGCAAGCAGCCGATTTGAAAAGGGTTTGCCCACGGAAACCACCCTCACCGCCTCCGACCAGGCCGTGGCCCTGCTGCAAGAGCTCTGCGGCGCCCAACCGGTAGCCCGTTGGTTCCATGGCCGTGCCCAGGCCGCAGTGCAACCCCTGGTTCTGCGCCGGGACGCCCTGCACAATCTGCTTGGCCCCGTGCTCGTTGACGGCGAGTTGGCCGACCTCGACGATGGCCGGATCGAACAAACCCTGCAGGCCCTGGGTTGCAGCCTCCAATCCGACGACGATGGCTGGTTGGTTGTGGTGCCGCCGTCGCGCTCGATGGACCTCCTGCGGGAGGTGGATCTGATTGAGGAAGTGGCCCGGCTGGTGGGTTACGACACCTTTGCCTGCCACCTGCCAGATCCCCTTGAACCGGGTGGTTTGGAGCCAGCCCAGCAGGTGGAACGCAGGCTGCGGCGGGCCCTGTGCAGCGCCGGACTGCAGGAAGTGTGCAGCCTCTCCCTGGTGGCTGCAGCCGAGGGCAGGTTGCCCCTGGCCAATCCCCTGTTGGCGGATTACGGCCACCTCCGCGACGACCTCCACAGCGAACTACTCGCCGCAGCACGACGGAACCTCCAGAGCGGTCAAGCGGGGTTTTGGTGCTTTGAAATTGGTCAGGTGTTTCAGGTCAACGGCGGTGCTGAGAACCGCCAACTCCTCTCGGGTGTCTTGGCTGGGGAACGGCGCTCGGAGCGGTGGACCACCAGTGGCAAGCCCAAGGCACCCACCTACTTCGAAGCCCGCGGTGTTTTGGCAGGAGCCTTGAAGGAGCTAGCCATCCCCAGCGAAGATCGGCCGTTGGCCGGCCATGGGTTGCTCCATCCAGGCCGCGCCGCTGAGTTGGTGGTGGAAGGCCGGCCCGCTGGCTGGTTTGGGCAGTTGCATCCCGAGCACGCCGAAGCCATGGACTTACCTGAAGCCACCTTTGTGTTCGAGTTGGATCTGCAGGCGCTCTTGACCTCAGCAACCCGCAAGGCTCGTCTCCAGCCCGGTTTCCGCCCCTTCGCCACGGTGCCTGCCTCCGAGAGGGATTTGGCGGTGGTCGTACCCAACGCTGCCAAAGCGTCCGAGTTGGTTCAGGTGATGCGTAAGGCCGGCAAGCCCCTGCTCGAACACGTCGAGTTGATTGATCGCTATGAAGGCGAGCAAGTGGGAGAAGGCCTCTGCAGCCAAGCTTTCAGGCTGCGCTACCGCCACCCCGACCGCACCCTCACCGACGAGGAGGTGGATGGCAGCCATGGGTCCATTCGTACGGCGCTGGAACAACAAATGGGCGCCCAGTTGCGCTGCTGAAACCCAGCTGCGCTGCTGAAGCTCAGCTGACCGGCTAATGCCCAGCTGCAAAAGCCCAAATCCGTGGTGCACGCTTCCCCCTAGTTCCGCCTCAGGACAGCCAGGGTCTCCACGTGAATGGTTTGGGGGAAAAAGTCGATGGGTTGGATCTGCTCAATCCGATAGGCGCTGGCGGTGAACTGGCCCAGATCCCTTGCCAGGGTGGCCGGGTCACAGCTCAGGTAGATGAGCGTTTGGGGCGGTTGGGCCAAAATCGCATCCACCACAAAGCTGTCCAAGCCTTTACGCGGTGGGTCCAGGAAAAGCACATCACAGTGAATCAGGTGCTCTGGGAGGCAGCGGGAGACCACGCCCGCTTCATAGGTGGCCAGGTGGCTCAGGTTGTTGGCCTCGGCGTTGGCTTTGGCCTGTTTCACCGCCTCCGAGCTGAGCTCAATGCCGTGCACTTGCCAGCCGCTGGCGGCCACTGGGAGGCTGTAGGTGCCGATGCCGCAATAGCCGTCCACCATCACGCCTGGGGGCAGGCTCGCCAAGGCTTCAAGCAGGAGCGGCACAACCCTCTCGGCCTGGGGGGTGTTGACTTGGAAGAAGGTGTCGGCGGCTATGCGCAGATCCAAACCGCAGAATTGTTCCAAGAGCCAGCTGCGACCAGCGATCACCCGGGTTTCCTCGCCCATCAATACGTTGGACGGCTTGGGCTGCAGGTTGAGACAAACCCCCACCAACTGGGGCCAGCGGGCCATCCAGTGGGCTGCCTGGAGAGCGAGTCCATCGAGGTGATGGTGGCTGCTCACCAGGGTGAGCAGGACCTCCCCTGTGTTGACACCGACGCGAAGGGCCAGGTGCCTCAGGCCACCGGACTCCTTGCAATCGCGATCGACGGGCCATTCACTCGCCTCGAGATCGGCCTTGAGGGGCTCGATGAGGGCATCAATGCGCGGATCCAGTACCGGGCAGTGGTTCATGTTGACGATCTGATGGCTACCCGGTCTGTAGTAACCAGCCTTTAGGCGCCCGTCTTCGAGGCGCTCGAGGGGAATGATTGCCCTGTTGCGATAGCCCAAGGAGTGTTCACAGCTCAGCAAAGGATTCACAGGATGGTTGAGGTGGGCAATGCGTTCCAGGGCATCCACCACTTTTTGCTGCTTCCAGTGCCCCTGACCAGCGTCAGAAAAATGCTGGAGAGAGCAGCCACCGCAGTTGTCGGCAAGGATGCACGGGGGCTTCTGACGATCGGATGAAGCCTGGAGAAGCTCCTCCATCTCTGCGATCCAGTGGCGCTTGGCTTTGTAGGTGAGCCGGGCGCGTATCGACTCGCCTGGCAGGGCGCCATTGATAAACAGGACGTGGGATCCAAGCCTGGCGACCCCCTGGCCATCGTGGGAGAGCCCCGTGACCTGCACCTCTGCCTTCATGCCCACCGCAGGGTTTTCCAATCCGGGGACTCCATCGCATCGAAGGTTGACCCTACGTCTTGCAAAGTGCCGTTACACCTTTTAAGCGGGAACAAACTTCACGCCATCAAGTCGATAGAGTGCAACTTGCATGTGGTCGCTGCGATGAGCGTCGTTCGGGATCTGATCCTCCAGGCAGACGATCAGCTTCGTTATCCGAGCGGCGGTGAACTGCGCTCGATGGTCGAGTACCTGAGCGGCGGAGCCATGCGGCTGGCCGTTGTGCGGGCCCTCACCGATAACGAAAAAAAGATTGTGGATGAAGCGGCGAAGCAGCTCTTCACCCGCAAGCCCGACTATGTGGCCCCGGGCGGCAATGCCTACGGCCAGAAGCAACGGGCCCAATGCCTGCGCGATTACAGCTGGTACCTCCGGCTTGTCACCTATGGGGTGTTGTCTGGCAGCACCGAATTGATCCAGCAGATCGGCCTGGTAGGCGCCCGTGAGATGTACAACAGTCTCGGCGTTCCCATGCCCGGCATGGTCGAAGCCATGCGCACCATGAAAGAGGCGGCCTTGGTGCTGCTCAGTACGGAACAGGCAGCGATGGCCGGCCCCTATTTCGACTATTTGATCCAGGGCATGCAAACGTCCACCTAGGCCCACAAGGGCCTATCCATTTCGCGAGCTTCCATGAGCTGCCTAGGGGCAAAAGTCTTCTAATGGACTCCCCTGGGAAGCAGGAGCCACTCTGTATTGGCCGTCTCACCCTGGATTCGTTATTGGTCTTGGAATTTGTCTCGTATGGGATGAGCTGATCGAGCCTCTGGATACTTTGTGAGCCTTTTGCTTCAGCCCTCGAGCCTGCTTCGGATATTCGCCTCGGCTATTCATCGCCGCCACTCACCGCTGCCGTCCAACTTGGTCGCCACCGCAAGTCCGCATGCAGCGCACTCTTCTATCTCGGATAAGACACGACCTGAGTCTTTTGTGTGTCTCAATTGACCTTTTTGAGATGATCAGAGTTTCGTTTTTTGGCCTTGCTGCCGCCCGACCTGCGGATAATTCTCCTCCATGGGTAGTGGCTGGGCTGCTCGCTAATCGCATATGCGACATCAACCTAGACCCATATCCAGTCTGAATTGGGACAGGCTTGATAGCCTTTGTTATGGGTCAGGAAAGCGTTTTGATTCGCGATCACGAGCTGAAGTTGCTGATATCCCCCTCCGCGCTGGAAGGCCGATTCCCGAGGGAATGGGCTTGCGTACCTGCATCTAAAGCAGTTACGCAGATCTAAAATACCACTCTCCCACTGGGTTTTAAGGTTCTCCTGCTTTCCTGGACAGCCCTATGGCGCACGCTTGGACCTGCGTTTGCAGTCCTCGATCGTCATTCGGCCCCGGCTTGTTATGGGTGCCGTGCTTTCTCCAATTTATTGAAAAGGTTTCACTCCCTACTCAGGCTCGGCAAGAGAGCAATGGATTTCATGAAAAATACTGGTATTGGGTATTTCACTTGAGACTCGTTAGTGGTCTCTTCTGATTCCTGGTTGAGATCTATGGGATCGTCTGCGATTTTTGCCCGATCGCATTTTTCCCCTGCCCTTTGACTGGCGTCGAGCAG
>CAMDSS010000112.1 GCA_945907085.1 Cyanobium sp. NIES-981
TCGGTGGAAGACCAAATCGAGGAGGCCACGGGCCGGCTGCCCCTGCGGCGCGAAGGTCAAAAGGAAGGGAAGTGGATGCTGCTGGATTACGGGGAAGTGATCGTGCATGTGCTCACCCCCAGTGAGCGCAGCTACTACGACTTGGAAGCCTTCTGGGGCCACGGAGAACAGCACCTCTTCGTAAGCTCAACTCCTGCCATCACCCCCTGAGCCCCGGATGGATAGCCCTTGCCCGGTTCCTCCCGAGCAACGGCCGCTGCAGGAATACGAGCAGCTGTTGGCCTCCTGGTTTTTTGTGTGGCCCTCAGCCAGCCTGGCTGGCCTGGGCAAAGCCTTAGCAGCCAGCTGGCTGCTGCTGTTGCCCATCGCGGTGCTTGTGGCCAGTGGCAGCTGGGTGCTTCGCCCTGATCCGGTAAAGGTGGCAGCCGCTGGAGCGGTGGCTGCGATTTTGATGCCCCTGTTGCTCCTGGTGCGCCAGTGGCTGGGTTGGCGGTATGTCCACCGGCGCCTGGTGTCCGAGCGGGTGGAATACGAGGAGTCCGGCTGGTACGACGGCCAGGTGTGGGAGAAGCCCCTGGCCTGGCGCCAACAGGATCTGCTCGTCGCCCAACACCAGGTCCAACCCGTCCTGCTCAGGCTGAAGCAGAGCGCCGCAATCGCGGTGGGGCTGATGCTCTTGGGAACGGGGCTCTGTCAGGCTCTTTGACACCGGCGATCGGGATCCAGGCCCTTCATGACCCTGTCAACCAACTTCGGTGGCACCAGTCGCAATGGCAATCCGCCCCTTGAGGTGCGGCTGTTGCGCAATGGCATTACGGAATCACGCCACCGGGTGCACGCCACCGTTTGCGATGGCCGCGGCCGGGTCTTGATGCGCGCTGGCGATCCCCAACAGCTCAGCTTTGTGCGCTCGGCCCTCAAGCCCTTTCAGGCCACGGTGTTTGTGGCCAGTGGTGCCGCCGATCAATGCCAATGCGGTGAGCGGGGTCTGGCCATCGCCTGCGCCTCCCATGCCGGCACGGCCATGCATGCCCGGGAGGCCTTCAAGGTGCTGTGGGGCGCCGAAATCGAAGCAGAACAGCTGCAATGCCCCTGCCCAGAGCACGGCTCTAGCCCCCTGGAGCACAACTGCTCCGGCAAGCACGCGGCCTTTCTGGCCACCTGCCGGCGCATGGGCTGGAGCACCGAGAGCTACCTGCAACAGGACCATCCCCTCCAGAAAGAGGTGCTCAAACGGGTGGCGGAATTGCTGGGCCTGCCGGCGGCGGAATTGGTGTCTGCCCGCGACGACTGCGGCGCCCCAACCTTGCAACTGCAACTGGCCCAAATGGCCCTGCTCTATGCCCACCTCGGCGGCGGCACCCAGCCCGATCTCGAGCGCCTGAGCCGGGCCATGCTGGCCCACCCTGAATTGGTGGCCGGGGAAGGCCGCTTCGATACGGAGCTGATGCGCCGCGGCCACGGCCAGGTGCTGAGCAAGGGAGGGGCCGAAGGCATCCAATGCCTCAGCCGGGTGGGTGAGGGCATGGGGGTAGCGATCAAAGTCGAAGACGGCTCGGCCCGGGCCAAGCACGCGGTGGCCCTGCACCTGCTCGAGCAGCTCGATTGGCTGACGCCCATGACCCTCGAGGAGCTGCGCGGCAGCTTCCTCAACCCGGCACCGCACCTGCGGCTTGAGGTGATCGGCGAACTCCGCTTCGATTAGGTCTTGGGTCAGTCTCCGGTGCTCGCCAAGGCAGCGACACCCTGGCTGGTATGGTTTGGAGGTCGACGCGGGGTAGAGCAGTCTGGTAGCTCGTCGGGCTCATAACCCGAAGGTCGCGAGTTCAAATCTCGCCCCCGCCACCACTTTCTTAAAACCCCGGCAGACCCCTGTCGGGGTTTTTTGCTATGAGCCCCCAGCCCTTCTCCCCGCCCGACGCCATCGTTGTGGGATCCGGCGCGACCGGTGGGGTTGCCGCCATGGTGCTGGCCGAAGCGGGCCTCCAGGTGCTGGTGCTCGAGGCCGGTCCCAACCTGACGGCCCAACAGGCCTTCGGCTCTGAGCCGCTCAACAGCCTGAAGCGGGTCGCCAACCTGGCCAGCGGCAACCACGCCCTCCAGCGCCACCATCCGGGCTACTGGAAACACAACCCCGACCTGTTCGTCGATGAGCGGGCCAACCCCTACTCCACCCCGGAGGATGCCCCCTATCTGTGGACCCGGGGGCGCCAGGTGGGGGGCAAAAGCCTCACCTGGGGTGGGATCACCCTGCGGCTGTCGAATTACGAGTTCAAGGCTGGTGAACGCGACGGCCACGGCCCCAGCTGGCCGATCGATAGCCAGGACCTAGCGCCCTACTACCAGCGCCTGGAGCAGCTGCTGCAGGTGCATGGCCACTGCGACGGGCTCGCCCAACTGCCCGATGGCGACTACCAATCCCCCCTGCCCTTCACCCCGGGCGAACAACACCTGCGGGCGGCGATTGGCCGGGAGCTCGGCCTACCGCTGATCCACTCCCGGGGCTTCAACCTCGAGCCCCGCCAGCCCGCAGGCCAAAGCTGGCCCCGCTCGAGCAGCCCCGGCCGCACCTTGGCCCGGGCCCTAGCCACCGGCCGCACCCAGCTGCGCAGCAACGCGGTGGTGAGCCATCTGGTGATGGATGCCCGCCAAAACCAAGCCAAGGGCGTGGTGCTGATCGATGGGGCGACCGGCGCCCAGGAACGGCTGGAGGCCCCCCTGGTGGTGCTCTGTGCCTCCACGATCGAAACCCTGCGGATCCTGCTGCACTCGGGCGAACAGCAGCGGAGCGGCGGCCTGATCGATCCCTCCGGCCAACTGGGCCTGCACCTGATGGATCACATCTCCAGCAGCCGCTTTTTCTCGATTCCGGACGTGCCCCCCCCTGGCCAAGCCTGTGAGCTCTCGGGCGCCGGCAGCTGCTTCATCCCCAACACCGTGAATCTCGATGGTGCCCAGGAGGATTTCCTCAGGGGCTACGGCCTTTGGACGGCCCTGCAACGCTTTGATCCGCCAGCCCTGCTGCAACGCCGTCGGGGCGAGGCGGTGGGGTTTCTGATCGGCCATGGCGAAGTGCTGGCCGATGCCGCCAATCGGGTGACCTTGCACCCGGAGCGGCGCGACCGCTGGGGGCTCCCCATCGCCCACATTGCCTGCCGCTTCGGCGATAACGAACACCGGATGCTGCGCCACATGCACCAGCGCATGGAGCAGGTGGTGGCCGCCGCTGGGGGCCAGATCCGGCCCATCGAAGACCTGTTTGTGCTGCCCCTGCTGGAGCCCTGGATCAAAACCAGCTTGGCCGTGGGCAGGGGCGCGCCGCCACCGGGTTATTACATCCACGAATTGGGCGGGGCCCGCATGGCCGCCCACTCCGAGGGCGGCGTGGTGAACGCCTTCAACCAATGCTGGGGAGCCAGCAACGTGCTCGTGGTGGATGGGGCCTGCTGGCCGACGGCCGCCTGGCAAAGCCCAACCCTCACCGAGATGGCCATCACCTGGAGGGCCTGTGAAGCAGCAGCAGCCCGGATGAAGCGGGGGGATGCCAGTTAGGGGGCGGCTTGTCAGGGGCCGCTCACTGGGGCCCATTCCGGTGTCGATGACCACACTTCGATCGGGCCAAGGTGCGCACAATGACGGGGCGACCTTTCCAAAGGGTCGGGCAAGGGAGAACAGAAGCGGGGGTTGGCGCCTCCGCTTTTTTTTGCCCTTTGGTTGTTCCCCCTAGGGGCGCAGGAACAAACCGTTGAGGTAGTGCTGGGTGACGCACTGATCGGCGCAGCCGTTCTGGAAGAGGAAATTGGCTAAAGCCGAAGTGACCAGCCGGTATTGATCCCACTCGGGGTGGTTGCTGAGGTACTGGCGCATGCCGTCGTAAAGCAACTCGGGCACCTCAGCCTCCAGGCTGATGCTGGCGGCCGGGGTCGGGGCCATGGCGGCTGGGGCCGTGGCGGGGGCCTCTCCTCCAACGGGCGGCTTAAGCGCTAGTGGCGCTTGGGGAACCGGTGGGGCCTGGCCGATGGGTGCTGCTTCTAGTTGCTGTTGTTCCGAACCCATCGTGCGGTGTCATCGCTGCGCTGATGCAGCCAGTAGGGCACGGCCAGGCGGCTCCCGTCAAAGCGCTCAACAACCAGCAGACTCAGCCCGAGAAAGGGTGAGACAACCAGTATCCGGGGGCACTGGTGGGGGGCATCGACGAACACCGCAGGTCCGCCAAGGGGGGTCTACGAATCCTGTCAAGCCGAACATGAACGGATCACGACATTCCCCAATGGGCCTGCGATGGCTGGACGCCCGAGCTGATTGCTGTGGAAAAACCCCAAAAGCCCTGGGGAAAAACCCTGGCGGATGGGGGAAACCCCCGATCCATCAGCACAGCTTATCCGCCCTAATCTCACAAGACTTGGGTCGAGACGAGACAGGCGGGCAGCTACAAATCGTGCTGTTTTTCCACGGAGGTGTCCTGGATTACAGGCTCCTCGCCTGGCCTCCCGTAAGCCCAGGCCAACCCGTTCAACTCGATTGGCGCAGGGTGCGCGGACCGAGCGGGTGGTCTGCGTGGGGGTAGGGGGGATGGTGATGCTCGTGCCCCGCGCTAGGTGGGTGGTCGTGGTCGTGGGGATGGTCGTGCTCGTGATCATGGGCATGGCCGCCCACCGGTAGGGGCACCCCATCGGGCTGGCAAGCCCCCGTGCATTCGCGTTCGCAGAGGTCACAGCCATCGGTCAGGCCCTCCACGTGGTGGTGGTGGCTGTGCTGGGGAGCACCCACCTCGGTTTCAAAGCCGAGCACCTGGGAGCGGTATTTGCACAGCGAGCAATTCATATTCGTGTCGCCGCGCACCACCTCCTCCACCCGCTCCACAAAGGTGCCCAGCACCAAGGGGTGATCGCCCAGGTAGGAGGCCTTCACAAACTCCACCTCGGGGTGGTCGGCCGCCACCCGTTCGGTGTGCTGAACAATGCGGCTCACCAGTACCCCTGAAAACAGGAAATAGGGGAACACCACGATCCGGCGGTAACCGAGTTTCACCACGTGGCGCAGGCCCGGTTCCACCAAGGGGAAGGTGACCCCGGAATAGACCGTTTCCCCCCAGCCAAAACCAAACCCTTCCACCAGCATCCGGGTCACCTTGGCGACGTTGGAATTGGCATCCGGATCCGAGGACCCCCGCCCTACCACCACCAGCAGGGTGTCGCTGAGATCGGAAGCCGCACCGATCGCCTCGCGAATCCGCGCCCCCGCCGCCTGGATCATCTTGAGATCGACCCCAAGCTCCCGGCCGTAGTCGATCTTCAGGCCGGTTTCGGCCGCATAGGTGTTGAGCACCGAAGGGATGTCGTTCTTGGCATGGCCAGCGGCGAACAACATCGCCGGCACGGCGAGCACATGGCGCACGCCCCGTTGCCGCAGGGCTTCGAGACCATCGCGCAGGATCGGCCTGGCAAATTCCAGGTAGCCGTATTCCACGGGCACCTCGGGCATCAGGGCCTGGAGCTGCTGGGCCAACTGGGCAAATTCAGCCACCGCCAGTCGGTTACGACTGCCATGGCCGCAGACCAAAACACCGATCGGACCGTGGGGCCCCTCCCGCAAAACCTTTGACGACAGAGCTGAAGACACAGCTGACATAACCGCTTACACCCGGAATGGACCCTATTCCCGCCCAATCCAGGGCCAATCCGGACGAAACGAGGGGAGTGCCCGGGGCAACGGGAGGAATGGGAAGTCGTCAAACCCACACCGCCAAACGTCAAGCAAACAACATAATTTCGTTACACTCAGTTTGCACTTCGTTGCACTTGAACCATGACCCGTTCCGCCCAAGCCGACGAACGTTGGTTTCTCAACGCCGCCGCCGCCCAAATCCACTCCGAACAACTGAAGACCGCCGAACGCTTCAACGGCCGCGCCGCCATGCTCGGCTTTGTGATCGGCGTGATCACCGAAGCCCTGACCGGCCAGGGGATCCTCCACCAGCTCGGCCTCGGCCAACTGCTCAGCCAGGGCTGAGCCCCAACCCGCCCCCCCTGGGGCAGGGCAGGCGAGGATGGGGGCCAAATCCGGCCCCCCCAAAGGGCCAACCCCTACGGCCCCATCCATGGCCCTGCGCCTGCCCCCGTTCCAGCCATTACCGCCCCCCGATCCCAAGGGCGAGCTGCTGGAGGTGCCGATTGCCAGCCTCCAGCCAACCCAACTCTGTGTGGGTATGGCTGAGGTGCAGAGCAGGCAAAAAGACTTTTCCCACGAAGACGCCAAGGAAAGGCGCACCTACCTGGGCAGCAAACCCGTTCCCTTGGTGCGCAGCAAAGGCGGGGCCGTTTGGATGGTGGACCGCCACCACCGGCTGCGGGCCCTGATGGAGATGGATCCCCAGGCCCATGCGTTTGGCTATGTGGTCCTCCAGCTGGACAC
>CAMDSS010000113.1 GCA_945907085.1 Cyanobium sp. NIES-981
ACTGGATGAAAATAGATAGTGATGAAAGTTCTGATTTATACATCCAGTGGCGGCACTGCTCACGACTCGGCCGCCGAGGCAATTCGGCATTGGTTGGAGCGTGAGCGGCCGAATATCGAAGTGCGTGTCGATCAGGTGTTGGAGCGCTCTAGTAGCACCTATCGAGGTGGCGTAGAGCTCTACAACTGGATCCAACGCCGACGCCCCTGGCTGCACCAGATCTACTGGCGGGCTATGGAACTGGAAGATCTGATCAAGCCAGGCACCGTTCTATTCGGGCGCCGATACTTGATTCGTGAGCTTCTGGACTTCCGCCCGGATGTGCTGATCTCCACCCACCCTCACACCAATCGTGGCCATTTCGATTTGGCTAAAAGGGTTTTGGGTAACCAGCTTCGTTGCATCACTTGCTGCACTGAACTCGACGGCGGTTTTGGCTTTAGCCGCAACTGGCTCAGTCGCAAAACCGACCTGTTCTGGGCCCTTACAGAGGAGGTGGTGCGGGAGGTGCAGCGTCGCCGCCCCGGCTTGCCGGTGGAGTGCCTGGGGCCCCTGCTCTACCCGCAATATCACGAGTCTTGCACGGCGGCCCCGGCCCTGGATGGCCTGCCCTTGCTGGTGCTGGGCACAGGATCGAACGGGGCCAACAACCACCTGCCGCTGCTGCAGCAGCTGCTGCCCTTTGCCGGCCAGCTGGCGGTGGTGGCCCTGTGCGGCCGGCGCCCTGCGGTGAAGCTACAGGTGCAGGCCTGGGCGGCGCAACATCCGGCGCTGGCGGTGGAGGCCCTCGGCTATCAGGGGCCAGCGGCGATGGCCGACCTCTACCGGCGGGCCTGGGCGCTTGTCAGCCGGCCGGGGGCCCGCACGGCCACGGAGGCCCTGTTCATGGCCTGTCCGCTGGTGTTCAACCACTACGGCACGACCATGCCCCAGGAATTACTGGCGCCTCGCTATTTCCAAGCGCGTGGATTGGAGGCTTCGATCCGCAGGCCCGAGGAGCTGGTCTCCCTGGTGAGCCAGTGGCTCGCCGATCCCACCGGCACTGGGGCCTTGCGCCAGCGCTATCAGCAGCAGCGTTTGATGGCTAATCCTGCGCAAATTGTTGGTCGACTGATTCAACCTTCAGTGGGGTTTTGCCCCGTTGATTCAGCCATTTCCTGAAGAGTTTCCGTTGGGTTAAGACCTTGGGTGAGAATAGGGTGTATTCGCACCTGTCTATGCCCGAACCAATTGCCATCGTGGGAATTGGCTGTCGGCTCCCGGGGGGGATCGATTCTCCCCAATGCTTCTGGGAGTTTCTGCGGGATGGCAGAGAGGCGATCGGCGAGGTGCCGCCGGAACGCTGGGATCTCGACGTCCACTACAACCCGGATCCCGCCCATCCGCTCACCCAGCACGTGCGCCAGGGGGGCTTTGTTGAGGACATCGACCGCTTTGATGCCGCCTTCTTCGGCATCACCCCGCGGGAAGCGGTGTGCATGGATCCCCAGCAGCGGCTGTTGTTGGAGGTGGCCTGGCGGGCTCTGGAGGATGCGGGCCAACCTCTCGAGCAGGTGCGTGGCACGGGCGTCGGTGTGTTCATGGGCATCTCCAGCGCCGATTACAGCTCCCTGCTCTGGGCGTCGCGGGAGCGTTACACCACCCCCGACAACGAACCTTTCGTGCTGCCGGGCAACACCGGCTGCATCGCTGCCAATCGGCTCTCCTATTTCTTCGATTTCAAGGGCCCCAGCTTCACGGTGGATACGGCCTGCTCCTCCTCTTTGGTGGCAGTGCATCTGGCCTGTGAAAGCATTTGGAGGGGGGAATCGGAGGCGGCCCTGGCGGGGGGCGTGCAGGCCCTGATCCACCCTGGGATCCAGATGAGTTTCTGCAAGGCCGGCCTGCTGGCGTCCGATGGCCGCTGCAAAAGCTTTGATGCCAGTGCCGATGGCTACGTGCGCTCGGAGGGGGCTGGAGCCGTGCTGCTCAAGCCCCTTGCTGCGGCCCAGGCCGCCGGCGATCCGATCTATGCGGTGATCCACGGCTCGGCCGTCAACTCAGATGGCCGCAGCAACGGCATGGTGGCGCCCAACGCCCGGGCCCAGATCGCCTGTGTGCGCTCCGCTTTCGCCCGCGCCGGCATCGATCCCGCTGCCACGCAATATGTGGAGGCCCATGGCACGGGCACCCGTCAGGGTGACCCGATTGAGCTGCGGGCCCTGGGCACGGTGCTGGGGGAGGGGCGACCGGAGGGGGAGGCCTGCCGGGTGGGGTCGGTCAAGACCAACCTGGGGCACTCCGAAACCGCCGCTGGCATCACCGGCCTGATCAAGGCGGCCCTCTGCGTGGCCAAACGGCAGTTGCCCCCCAGCCTCCATTGCCGCCGGCCCAATCCCTCGATTGATTTCGCAGGCCTGAAGCTGCAGGTGCAAACCTGTCTGGAGCCCTTCCCCTATCCCGAGCGGGCCACGGTGGTGGGGGTTAGTTCCTTTGGTTTCGGGGGCACCAATGCCCATGTGGTGCTCGCTGATGCCCCCCAGCAGCGCCCCCCGATGCGCTTTGGCGCGCGCATGCCGCTGCAGTTGCTCAGCCTGTCGGCCCGCACCCCCGAGTCTCTGGCGCAGGTGGCACGGGATCTGGCCGGGCAGCTGCAGGCCCAGCCCACCTTGAAACTGGCCGACCTGGTCGCCTCCGCCAACCAGGGCCGCACCGGATTCCGGCAGCGGGCGGTCTGCCTGGCGCGCGATAACGCCCAGCTGCTCATCCAGCTCCAGGCTCTAGCGGCCGACCAGCGCCCTCTGCCGAAGGGGCCGGCCCGCGCCACAGCCTCGCGGCGGCCCGGCAAGCTGGCCTGGTTGTTCACCGGTCAAGGGTCCCAGGCCCTCGGGATGGGCCAGGAGCTGCTCGAGCACCCCAGCTTCCGGGAGGCCTTTGAGCGGGTGGCGGCCCTGCTGGCTCCCCAGCTGGACCAGCCGTTGCGCGATTTGCTGACGCCCCGCAGTGGCGATGAGGCCCAGGCGGCAGCCCGACTGAACCAAACCGGCGCCACCCAACCAGCCCTGTTTGCGCTGGGTTTCGCCCTCAGCCAGCTGTGGCGTAGCTGGGGGGTTCGGCCGGATCTGTTGATGGGCCATAGCATTGGCGAGGTGCTGGCGGCCCACCTGGCCGGGGTGTTCTCCCTGGAGGATGCCTGCCGGCTGGTGGCTGCCCGTGGTCGGCTGATGCAGGCCCTGCCGGCAGCCGGTGGCATGGCGGCGCTGCTGGCCCCCCTCGACCGGGTAATGGCCCTGCTGGCCCGCCATTCCGAGGTGACCGTGGCCGCCTACAACGGCCCTTCGAACACGGTGGTGGCCGGCCCGACGGCGGCGCTGCGGCGGCTGCTGGC
This sequence comes from Cyanobium sp. NIES-981, assembly GCA_945907085.1. GTDB lineage: Bacteria > Cyanobacteriota > Cyanobacteriia > PCC-6307 > Cyanobiaceae > Cyanobium_A. The sequence goes on from CAMDSS010000113.1 coordinate 3,368, forward strand.
CGACGCCGAAACCACCGGCCTGCAGGCCCGCCAGCTGGCTGTATCCCACGCCTTTCACACCCAGGCGATGGCGCCGATGCTGGAGGCCTTCGAGCGGGAGCTGCGCCAGCTCAGCTTCTCGCCGCCCAGCCGGCCGCTGGTGAGCAATCTCACCGGTCAGTTGGCCGGTGCCGAAATGGCCCAGCCGGATTACTGGTGCGACCAGGCGCTCAGTCCGGTGCGATTCGCCCAGGGGGTGGACACCCTGGTGTCCCAGGGGGCGCAGGTGTTCCTGGAAATTGGTGCCCGCCCCATATTGATTGGCATGGCGCGCCAGTGCAGCGACGATCCGGCGCTCAGCTACTGGCCCTCCCTGGTGCCCGGTCAGTCGGATTGGGACGCCATCTTCACCAGCCTGGGGGGCCTGTGGCGCAGTGGTTTCACGGTCGACTGGCAGGGCTTCCACAGCCCCTTCCCCTACCGGCGGATCACCCTGCCGGGCTATCCCTTCGAGAAGCAGCGCTACTGGTGGAGTCGCCAGGGCGACGCTGCTGCCCCCGCCAGCTTCTGGCTCGACCACCTGGGCATCACGGCCCCTGTGACTGCCGCCGTGACCGCCGCCGCCAGCCCGGCACCATCCCCCAGATCCCCCCAATCCGAGCCCATGGTGCGGCTCGACCTTCCCGGGGATGTGGCCGTGTATCAGGCCCTGTTGCGCACGGCGGGCAGCGACCTGGGCGATCACCGCATCCGCAGCCAGACCGTGTTTCCGGCGGCGGGCTTCATCACGGCGGCCTTGGCCCTGCTGAAGCAGGCGGGTGAGCCGTTGGCGCTCGGGACCCTGCAGCTAGACCAACCGCTGAAGTTGGTCGGCGAGCCGGCTGACCAGCGCCTGCAGTGCCACTGGCGAGCCGGCAGCATCAGCTTCCACAGCCGCCCCGACAGCCCGGCGGTGGCCCCCTGGTTGGGCCATGGCGTGGTGGCGGTGGGTGGTGCGTCCGCCGCACACGCGCCTCTGGTGGTGATGCCACCGCCACCAACGGCCACGCCGGTGGATCTGGCTGGCCTCTACGACTCCCTGGCCGAGGCGGGCTTGGCCTATGGCCCCACCTACCGGGGCCTGAGCCAGCTGCAGGTGGCCGAGGGCCAGGCTTGGGCGGTGTTGGAGCGGCCGCCCGGCGGCCTCGACCGGGGACTGATCGATAGTTGCTTCCAGGCGGTGGCGGTGCTGCTTGATCCCGCGGGGAGGGAGGGGCAGTTGTTGTTGCCGGTGGGCCTGGACGCCCTGTGGCTGGCGGCGTTGCCCCTGCCCGATCGGCTGCACTGCCAGGTGCGCCTCCAGCCCAGTGAGGAACCCGCCTTTGTGCGGGCTGATCTGCTGCTGCACGATGGCGCTGCGCCCCTGGGCTGGATCCGAGGTTTTCGCTTACGGCGGTTGCCGCGCCAGGCGCTGGAGTGGTTGTTCCCGCTGCCGGCCAAGGATCTCGAGGCGGGTCCCCAGGATTGGCTGCTGGCCAGCCACTGGCAGGAGGCGCCACCGCTAGAGCCACAACTTTTGGAGTTGTCGCCGGATGCCGGCCCCGAACCACTGTTGCTCTGGCCCGACCTGGCCCAGGGTGGGGTCACCCTGGAGGCACTGGCAGCCGAGCTGCTGCTGCAGGCGCAGCAGCTGGCCGCAGCTGCGGCTCGGCCGGTGTGGCTGGTGCTCGAGGGCGGCGGTGCTTTGGCCTCGGGCCTGGCCGGTTTTGCCCGTTCGGCGGCCCTGGAGCAGCCAGCCCTGGGCTGGACTGTGCTGCACCTCGCCGACGGCACCCCGCCGGCTCCGGCCGAGTGGCCGGCCCTGCTGGCCCTGGGCGAGCGGGAGCCCCTGCTGGCCTGGCGCGACGGCCGGGCCTGGGTGCAGCGGCTGCAGCCCCTGGCGGATCGGCCGTTCCGGCTGGAGAGCAGCACCCTGGGCAGTCTGGAAACCCTGCGGCCGCTGCCGCTGCGGCGCCAGGCCCCCGGTGCGGGGGAACTGGAGCTGGCGGTGGAGGCCACGGGTCTCAACTTCCGCGATGTCTTGAATGCCCTGGGGTTACTGGAGGGCTACAGCCGTCAGTTGGGCATGGATGCCGGTGCCCGCATGCCCTACGGCGGCGAATGTGTGGGCCGGGTGGTGGCGGTGGGTGCTGGTGTGGATCCGGCCCTGGTGGGCCAGCGGTTGCTGGCGGCCCTGGCGGTGGGCAGCCTGGCCAGCCATGTGGTCTGCCGTGCTGCCCTGTGCGTGCCGCTGCCACCGACCCTTGATTCGGCCCTCGGGGCGAGCGTCAGCACCGCTTTCCTCACCGCCATCTACGGCCTGCAGACCCTGGCCCAGCTGCGCCCTGGGGAAACCGTGCTGATCCACGCGGCCGCGGGCGGCGTGGGCCAGGCGGCCCTGCAGGTGGCCCTGCGTTGTGGCGCGCGGGTGCTGGCCACCGCCAGTGCGGCCAAGCAGGCCGGCTTGCTGGCCCAGGGGGTGGAGGCGGTGTTCGATTCCCGCAGCCTCGATTTCCGTGATCAGGTGCTGGATGCCACCAGCAGCCGCGGCGTGGATGTGGTGCTCAACAGCCTCAAGGGCGACTGGGTGGACGCGAGTTTTGACGCCCTGGCCGAAGGCGGGCGCTTTGTGGAGCTCGGCAAGATCGAGATCTGGAGCCGCCAGGAGGCGGCCCAGCGCCGTCCCGATGCCCACTACCTGCCCTTTGACCTGCTCGAGGTGGCGGCGGCGGATCCGGCCCTGGTGCGGGGTTTGCTGCTGGAGTTGCTGGACGATCTCGAAGCCGGTCACTACGCGCCGATCCCGCTGCAGACCTTCCCGATCGAACGCAGCGTTGAGGCCTTCCGGCTGATGGCCCAGGCCCGCCATGTGGGCAAGGTGGTGATCAGCCAGGGCGATCGGCCAGCTCCCTGGCTGATTGGCCCGGATGCCAACTACCTGGTTACGGGGGCCTTTGGCGGCATTGGCCAACAGCTCTGCCGCTGGCTGGCGGCCCGCGGGGCCCGCTCCCT
>CAMDSS010000114.1 GCA_945907085.1 Cyanobium sp. NIES-981
GTTCTGGCCATATCCGTAGCTTTTGTGTCCTACGGCTTGGGCAATACGTTTGGAGGTGGAGGGATCGTAGCGGTGTTTGTTTGTGGCCTCGTAATGAGTAACTGGCGTTATCAAGATTCATGGGTTAACCACGAGGCTTTGCAGAAAGTTTTGCTGCCGTTTAACACCTTGGCTGAATACACAATCTTGTTGTTGTTGGCCTTTTTGGTTCACCCTGAGCGGATGGTCGGAATATTGCCCCTTGGTTTTGCTACAGGGCTGATTCTGTTGTTTGTGGTGCGTCCTTTGGCCGTACTGATCATCCATAGCTCGAGCCAGATGAATCGCGGGGCTCTGCTAGCTATTTCCTTCTGTGGAGTCCGGGCGGCGGTGCCCCTGGCCCTGTCCATGAGCCTGGTTTTGGAAGTACCGGAATTGCGAGGTGTGAGCCCTGCCATTGCAGAGACATTGGCTCAAAACTTGGCCGCGGTGGTTTTTATCGTGATCTTTGTGGATCTCGTGATCCAGGGGCTGCTGGCCAGGCCCCTGGTTCGAAGACTGGGCCTTACGGGGGCAGAACCAAGACCCACCGCATGATCTGGGCCTTGGTCTTGGTTCTGGATTAGGGCTTGCGGGAACTGATCAGCGGATTTTGCCGATCTGCCGGCCCACCTGTTCAATCTGCTTGTATTCGGCCGCGTTCACCTTGGTGAACTGTTGAGCCCCAAACAACTTCAGAATTTGCTTTTGCTCGGGATCACTGGCTCGCCAGCTGATGATGGCCTTGGCAAGCTTGGCGGTGAACCCTTTGCCAAAGCTTTGATCCAGGTTGGGCTGGGCTAGCCACAGGTAATCGGGATAGGGGCTGGTGCGCCAAATCACTTCGACCTTGGCCCGGTTCACCTTGCCGTTGCGGAGGTTGGATTTCCAAACCTGTTCGTTTACGGCGCCTGCCTGATAGGTCCCGCTTTGGACCAGGGCAATGGTGGCGTCGTGACTGCCGCTGAAGCCCGGGGCTCCGCCGGCAAAATCACTCAATTTCACGCCGGCTTGGCTGAGAAAGTATTGGGGCATGAGGCGGCCCGAGGTAGAGCTCTCCGATCCGAAGGTGAAGCGCTTGCCCTTGAGTTCGCTCAGCCCCTTCACATTGCGGATCGGCTTGAGGCCACTGGCGGTGTTGGCGATGAACACGGAATAGAACTGGGCATCGATATCCCGTTGGGCAATCATCCGCGCCCCAGGTTTGAGCAGGGTGGCCTGCACGCCGGTGAGGCCACCAAACCAAACCACATCCAGATTGCCGGTGCGGAAAGCGCTCACCGCAGCGGTGTAGTCGGTGACGGGCACATATTTGACGGGGACCCCGAGTTGCTGGGAGAGCTCATTGGCGACGAGCCCGTAGAGCCGATTCAACTTTTCGGGGTTTTGATCCGGGATGGCACCGATGCGCAGTACGGGCTTTTGCACCTCTGCCCGAGCTGGAGCCAGGCCAACGGCGCTGAGTGCCGTTGGATTCAGCGCTGGCAGGGCGGGCAGTAGGGCCAGCGACAGGCCAACGGCAACGGCGGTGAAGCGGGCAGGAATGCGCATGGAATCAGAACGGTTTAGGCGGGATTGGGATGGTCACCATCAAGACTTCGAGGGGAAGCCTTAAAGGGAGACCAAAAAGCGCTGAAGGCGTTCGAGGCCGTCCTCGATCGTGGCAGGTGACGCGGCACAGGAGAGGCGAATGCAACGGTCGTCGCCAAAGGCAACCCCCGGCACCACAGCCAAACCCACCTCGTCGAGCAGGCGGTTGCAGAGGGTCATCGAATCGAGCCCGAAGTGGCTCACATCCGGGAACGCGTAAAACGCCCCCTCTGGGGCCATGAGTTTCAGGCCCTCCATGGCCATCAGGCCCTCCGTGAGCAGGCTACGGCGTTCGTTGAACTCGGCCGCCATGGCGTGGACGCACTGCCTTGAGCCGCTGATGGCCGCCAGAGCCCCGAACTGGGCGAAGGTGCACACATTGCTGGTGGTCTGGCTTTGCAGGGCGCTGGCGGCGCCAATCACCTCTTGGGCTCCGGCCAGCCAGCCGATGCGCCAGCCGGTCATGGCCCAGCCCTTGGCAAAACCATTCACCGTGAAGATGCGGTCGGCCAGATCCGGGGCCACTGCCGCCAGGCTGTGGTGGGTGTGGCCAGGAGCCAAGAGAAATTCGTAAATCTCGTCGCACACCACGAGCACCTGGGGATGGCGGCGCAGGACGTTGGCAATCGCTTCCAATTCGGCTCGACTGAGCACCATGCCCGTGGGATTGCCCGGGCTGTTGAGCACGAGCAGCCGGCTCGCTGGGCTGATGGCCGCCTCCAGTTGCGCGGGCTTAAGTCGGAACCCCTGCTCGGCATCACTGGGCAGTTCTTTCACCGAGGCCCCAGCCATCCGGGCAATTTCGGGGTAGCTCAGCCAGTAGGGGGCAGGCAGCAGCACCTCATCGCCAGGGTCGAGTAGGACCTGAAAGAGGTTGTACAGGGCCTGCTTGCCCCCATTAGTAACCAGCACTTGGGCCGCCGTGGTGGCGACGTTGTTTTCCTGGCTGAGTTTGGCGGCGATCGCCTCGCGCAAAGCCGGTTCCCCGGCGGCTGGTCCGTAGCGGGTTTGGCCCCCATTCAGGGCTTTGATGGCAGCAGCACGGATGAAATCCGGGGTGTCGAAATCCGGTTCGCCCGCACTCAGGCTGCAGACATCGGCCCCATTGGCGCGCAATTGTTTGGCCTTGGCAGCGATGGCCAGGGTTAGCGAAGGCTGGAGAGCCTTGGCTCGGTCGGAGAGCAAGCCCCTATCCGGCATGGTTCACGGGGGCCGGCATGGGGCAATGGCCGGCTACGGGTGGCACGGCGTGAGCGATGCAGCCACTTTGCCGCACGCATCAACCCGTCAGTGTTCATCCATACACCAATTCAAAATCCCCAAACCAAATCCCCAAACCAAAATCCCACCGATGGCCCATGCCCTAGCCCCCGGTTCGGTGCCCGATTGGGCGGGTTTCTCTACGGCCTGTGGAGCTTGCACCCGCTGCGGCCTCAGCTCCGGGCGCCAGCAGGTGGTGATCAGCCGGGGCCACCATCGGGCCCGCTTGATGTTGATCGGGGAAGCCCCTGGCGCCACCGAAGATGGGGCGGGAGAGCCCTTTGTGGGTCGCTCCGGTCAACTGCTTGACCAGCTTTTGGCTGAAGCCGGCCTCGATCCCAGCCGGGACGTCTACCTGTGCAACGTGGTGAAGTGCCGCCCCCCTGACAACCGCAAGCCCCGGGCAGTGGAACTGGCCGCCTGCCGTCCTTGGCTCGATCAACAAATTGCCTGGGTGGATCCCCCCTTGATTGGCTTGCTCGGAGCTACGGCCCTGGCGGGGGTGATGGGGGTGAAGTCGGGCATGACCCAGTTGCGCGGCCAATGGCTAGCGGGCGAGGGGCCGCTGCTCGGTGGCCGCCTGCTGATGCCCCTCTTCCATCCCTCCTACCTGCTGCGCAATCCATCGCTGGATGAGGGCAAGCCGAAGGGGCTCACCCGGGAGGATCTCCTTGGCGCTGCCGAGCGGCTTCGCCAATTGACCGCTTCCCTGTGACAGGCTTGGCCCATCTCAAGGTCTCTTCACCATGACTGGCACCCTGGCCCGTCCCGAAGCTTCCGCAACCGATTGGGCTAACGATCCCCGCTTTGACACGGTGATCCGTCGCCGCAAAACCCGCAGCGTGCGGGTGGGTGACATCTGGATCGGGAGTGACCACCCCGTGGCGGTCCAATCGATGATCAATGAGGACACCCTCGACATCGAAGGGGCCACCGCAGGGATTCGCCGGCTGCATGAGGCGGGCTGCGAAATTGTGCGCCTCACAGTGCCCAGCCTGGCCCATGCCAAGGCGGTGAAGGAGATCCGCCAGCGCCTGGAAGACACCTATCAGCCGGTGCCGTTGGTGGCGGATGTGCACCACAACGGCATGAAGATTGCCTTGGAGGTGGCCCAGCACGTGGACAAGGTGCGGATCAATCCCGGCCTGTTTGTCTTTGACAAGCCCGATCCGAATCGAACCTCCTTTTCCGACGCTGAAATTGCGGAGATTGGTGACCGGATCCAGGCCACGTTTGAACCCTTGGTGACCTTGCTCAAGGAGCAGGACAAGGCCCTGCGCATCGGGGTAAACCACGGTTCCTTGGCAGAGCGGATGCTCTTTACCTACGGAGATACGCCCGCGGGAATGGTGGAATCGGCCCTGGAATTCATCCGCATTTGCGATCGCCTCGACTTTCACAACATTGTGATTTCGATGAAGGCGTCGCGGGCTCCGGTGATGCTCGCGGCCTATCGGTTGATGGCCCATCGCATGGACGCTGAGGGTTTCCATTACCCCCTGCACTTGGGCGTCACCGAGGCCGGTGATGGCGATTACGGCCGCATCAAAAGCACCGCTGGCATCGCCACCCTCCTGGCCGATGGTTTGGGCGACACGATCCGCGTTTCCCTTACCGAAGCCCCTGAGAAAGAAATCCCCGTTTGCTACTCGATTCTTCAAGCGCTCGGCTTGCGCAAGACCATGGTCGAGTACGTGGCCTGCCCCAGCTGCGGGCGTACCCTGTTCAACCTGGAAGAGGTGCTGCACCAGGTGCGCTCGGCGACGGCCCATCTCACCGGCCTCGATATTGCCGTGATGGGCTGCATCGTGAATGGCCCGGGTGAGATGGCCGATGCCGATTACGGCTACGTCGGCAAAACCCCTGGAACCATTTCCCTGTACCGCGGTCGCGATGAGATTCGCCGGGTGCCGGAAGCCGAGGGCGTGGAGGCCTTGATTGCCCTCATTAAGGAGGATGGCCGCTGGGTTGAACCCGGGGCCTGACATTCCATTTGCTTCGGTTTTCGCCCTGCTCGAAGCCCGGCTTAGGCGACTAGCTTGTGGGGATCCATAGGGCATTGGGAGCTTGCAGCATGGCCAGGGGACCCGCCAAGGTGCTAGTGCTCGCAAGTGTTGGAGCAACGGGACTTTTGGCGTCGATCGCCCTCCCCCCTTTGCTTGCACCAAGTGGGGCTTCGCTCATCAGCGATAGCCCAAAGGAGGTGATGGACCAGGCCTGGCAGATCGTCTTCCGCGACTATCTCGATATCAACGGCAAATACACGCCGGAGCTGTGGCGCAAGCTGCGTAAGGCCATGTTGGCCAAAACCTATGGCAGTCCGAAGGAAGCCTATGAAGGTATTCGGGGCATGCTCTCCAGCCTGGATGACCCCTATACCCGCTTCCTGGACCCGCGGGAGTTCAAGGAAATGCAGATCGACACCTCGGGGGAGCTCTCCGGGGTTGGTATCCAGCTGAGCCTGGATAAGGACACCAAACAGTTGGTGGTCATTTCCCCCATTGAAGGCTCCCCAGCTTCCAAGGCTGGCGTTCAGCCGAAGGATGTGATTCTGGCCATCGATGGCAAGAGCACCAAGGGCATGGGCACCGAAGACGCTGTCAAATTGATCCGCGGCCAGGCCGGCACCACCGTCACCCTCACCCTCAAGCGCAAGACCCAAACCCTGGACCTGGCGTTGACGCGCCAGAGGATTGAATTGCATGCGGTGGAGCACCAACTCAACACCGCCCCCGATGGCGGCAAGGTGGGCTATATCCGCCTGAAGCAATTCACGGCAACGGCTACGAAAGATATGCGCCTTGCCGTGCAGGATTTGGAGGCGAAGGGTGTTGATGGTTATGTACTCGACCTACGCAGCAACCCCGGTGGATTGTTGGTCGCGAGTGTCGAAATAGCCCGGGAGTGGCTCAACGAGGGCACGATTGTGTCCACCAAAACCCGCGATGGCATTCAGGACGTTAAGCGGGCTACGGGCCGGGCGCTGACCGATAAACCCCTGGTGATTTTGGTCAACGAGGGTTCCGCCAGTGCCAGTGAGATCCTCTCCGGTGCCCTTCAGGACAACCACCGGGCCCTGTTGGTGGGTCAAAAGACCTTTGGTAAGGGTCTGGTGCAATCGGTACGCGGCCTCTCCGATGGCTCCGGCATGACCGTGACCATCGCCAAGTACCTCACCCCCAGTGGCCGGGATATTCACAAGCACGGCATTGATCCGGATGTGCCGGTCAAGATGACCGCGCTGGAGGCCCAGCGGCTGAAGCTTGAGGATCTGGGTACCCGGCGCGATCCCCAGTACAAGGTGGCAGAAAACACCCTGGTGAAACAGCTCAATACCCTCAAGGCCTCAGCCAAAACTCCTGCCAAGCCGGGTGTGCAGGCCTACAGCCCCACGGGTGCCAATTTGCCCTCAGCCCTGCCCAATAACTAGGGGGGTTGCATGAGTTCCCTCTGGCGAAGCAA
>CAMDSS010000115.1 GCA_945907085.1 Cyanobium sp. NIES-981
GCGGCCGAGGCCCCGGCCTTGCACCACCTGCCCCGAGAAGCGATAGGGGCGCTCAAGCAGGCGGCGCGCCTCCTCGAGATCCCCAGCCGCCAGGGCGCGGCGGATCCTGCTGCTGCTCACCCGCTCGGGGCCATCCCACAGCATCGGCAGCACCTCCACCGCCAGGCCATAGCGCTGGCCCAAGGCGATCAGGGCTTCCGTATCCCCGCTGCGGCCCTTGCCAAAGCGAAAGTTTTCCCCCACAGCCACGATGCCTGCGGCCAACTGGCCCACCAACACCTGCTCCACAAAGGCCTCTGGCGTGAGCGCCGCCAGGGCCGGATCAAAGGGCACCAGCACCAGCTGCTCGATGCCCACCGGTTCGAGCAGTTCGAGCTTTTCAGCTGGTAAATCCAGGCGCAGCCGGGTGTCGCCATGCAAAACCTCCCGGGGATGGGGCCAAAAACTCACCACGCTGGGCACCAAACCCGCAGCCCTCGACGCAGCACCGGTGACGGCAGCAATCACCCGGCGGTGTCCCTGGTGCAGGCCATCAAAACTGCCCAGAGCAATGGCCGTGGGCCGCTGGGTGTCCTGGGGTGATCGCAGGGGTATCAACGCTACGGAACCCACAAGCAAGGGAGGCCAAATCGATCCTCCCATGGCAACTTTGGGTCACCCGATCCCGCCGCAATGGCCGACCGTCTCGACATCCAGTTGATTTCAGCGGCCCTCCGGCGCATGGGCTGGGTGCGGTTCTGGGCCCAGGTGGTGCTGGCGGTGGTGGTGATGGGGGTGCTGTTGTTCAGCAACATTGGCGGCCAAATCGCCGGCGGCACCAACCGGGCCCTCGGCCTAGCCCCGGGCCTCTCACTCACCTCGCTGGCCTTCTTCGTGTTGCTCTGGTGCCTCTGGCAGAGCTGGTTGATCATTCGCTGCGGCCGCGCCCTCAACAGCCCCACCCGACCCAGCAAGGGGGAAACGGCTCGCCTGATCAAGCGGGGCCTGGTCGCCGACTTGGTGGGCCTGACCCTCGGAGCGGTGGGCTATCAATCCCTGGCGGGCAGCCTGTTCTTCCAGGCCTCCATGCAGGCCGGCTTCGCCTTTGGTGGGGCCATGACCACCCCCGGCGGCCGCATCACCAATTACCCGATCACCTCGCTCGAGATGCTCTCGGTGCTGAGCAACACCCAGGTGGTGTTTGCCCACCTGATCGGCCTGTGGTTGAGCATCTGGATGCTGCAACGGATTTACCGCGCGGCCTAGGCCCCCCAATCACCCAGGTCCGGTAGCGAGCGGGTGGCCCCACGCCAGAAGATGTCGGGCTGCAGGGGGGTGAGCGCCACGCCACCGGCGTGCACGTGGGCCACATCCGTCGGCCACTCAGGGGGGCCGGAAACCTCCGCCTCCAGGTCGTTGGCCACCTCACCGGCCAGCCAGTAATAGGTGCGGCCCCGGGGATCCACCCGCTGGTCAAATTGATCGGTGTAGCGCCGCACCGCATTGCGGCACCAGCGCAGCGGGCCCATCGCCTCCAGGGGTCGGGGCGGCACGTTGAGGTTGAGCAGCATGCCCTCGGGCCAGCCCTGCTGCAGCATCCGCTCCGCTACATCGAGGGCGAGCTGGGCGGCCGGCACAAACTGACGCCACTGGAAGTCGGCGCTGCTCACCGCCAGGGCCTTAAGACCTTCAATAGTGCCCTCCATCGCCGCCGACACGGTGCCGGAATAGAGCACATCGGTGCCGAGGTTGGGGCCGTGGTTGATGCCGGAGAGCACCAGATCGGGCCACTCGTCTAGCAGGGAAAACAGGGCGAGCTTGACGCAGTCACTGGGGGTGCCGCTGCAGGCCCAGGCCCGCACTCCGTCGTCAAACAGTTCATCGGCCCGCTCCGCCCGGATGGGGGCGTGCAGGGTGAGGCCATGGCCGGTGGCGGAGCGTTCTTGGTCGGGGCACACCACACTCACCTGGTGGCCGCGGGCTAAGGCCGCATTGGCGAGGGTGCGAATGCCATCGGCAAAGACGCCGTCGTCGTTACTGATCAGGATCTTGAGCGGTGCCATTGCGAGAAGCCTGGTGAACCGGGTCGCCTCCTTACAGTCTCAGATCTCAAAGCCCCAACCGTGAGCGCCACCGTGTCCCTCCAGCAGCTCACCGACCAGCTCGAGCACCTGGAAGCGGAGGCCGCCCAAGCGATCGCCGCGGCCACCACCGCCACGGAATTGGAAGACCTGCGGGTGGGGCTCCTGGGCAAAAAGGGCAAGCTCTCCGGCGTGCTCGGGGCCATGGGCAAGCTTCCCGGCGACGAGCGTCCCCTGGTGGGCCAGCGGGCCAACGTGCTCAAAGAGCAGGTGCAATCCCTGATGGCGGAGCGTCTGGCCGCGGTCAAAGGGGCCGCCATGGCCAAGCGCATCGCCGCCGAAACCCTGGATGTCACAGCACCCGCCAGCTTCACCCCACCAGGCCATCGCCATCCCCTGATCAGCACCACCGAAGAGATCGTCGACATCTTTGCCGGCCTGGGCTACCGGGTGTCCGAGGGGCCCGAGATCGAGACCGACTACTACAACTTCAGCGCCCTCAACATCCCGGAGCACCACCCAGCCCGGGACATGCAAGACACCTTTTACCTGGGGGATGGCCGGTTGCTCCGCACCCACACCTCCCCGGTGCAAATTCGCTATCTGGAAACCAACCCCCCGCCCGTGCGGGTGATTGCCCCGGGCCGGGTCTACCGGCGCGATGCGGTGGATGCCACCCACTCACCGGTGTTCCACCAGGTGGAAGTTCTGGCGATCGATGAGGGGCTTGATTTCACCCACCTGCGCGGCACGGTGACCACCTTCCTGCAGCGCTTCTTTGGCGATCTGCCGGTGCGCTTTCGCGCCAGCTATTTCCCCTTCACCGAACCCTCGGCTGAGGTGGACGTGCAATGGCGCGGCCGCTGGCTGGAGGTGATGGGTTGCGGCATGGTCGATCCCGCCGTACTCACCGGCATGGGCCTGGATCCCGAGCGCTGGAGTGGCTTTGCCGCGGGCCTTGGGGTGGAGCGTTTCTGCATGGTGCGCCACGGCATCGACGACATCCGGCGCCTGTACACCAGCGATCAGCGCTTCCTCGACCAGTTCTAGGCGCTAAGCCCCATAAACTCAGGCAGCCCCCGCCACCGATCGGTGCCCCGCGTCGGACTGATCGTCAATGACGGCAAGGATGTGGCCCTCGCCACGGCCGACGCCATCGAAGCCCGCTTCCACAAGGCGGGCCATGAGGTGGTGCGCGTCAGCAGTGCCGGCGGGATGGTGGGCTTTGCCAACCCCGACCAGCACCTGCGCGCCCACGGCCATGCCGCCTGCGTGCCGACCAGCTTCGGGGCCGACATGTCCCTAGCCGTGGTGCTGGGCGGCGATGGCACGGTGCTCTCGGCGGCCCGCCAAACCGCGCCAATTGGCGTACCGATTCTCACGATCAATACCGGCCACTTGGGTTTTCTGGCCGAGGCCTACCTGAACGATTTGGACCAGGCCCTGGATCAAATCCTGGCCGGCGACTGGACCGTGGAAGAGCGCACGATGTTGATCGTGAGCGTGATGCGGGGCGATCAACGGCGCTGGGAAGTGCTGTGCCTCAACGAAATGGCCCTGCACCGGGAACCGCTCACTAGCATGTGCCATTTCGAGATTGCCATCGGTCGCCATGCCCCGGTGGACATTGCCGCCGACGGCGTGATTCTCTCGACACCCACGGGCTCCACCGCCTACGCCCTCAGCGCCGGCGGCCCGGTGATCAGCCCCGATTGCCCGGTGCTCCAGCTCACACCAATTGCGCCCCACTCCCTCGCGTCTCGGGCCCTGGTATTCAGCGACCATGAGCCGGTCACGGTGTTTCCGGCCACGCCAGAGCGGCTGATGATGGTGGTGGACGGCAGCGCCGGTTGTTACATCTGGCCGGAAGACCGAATCCTGATCCGCCGCAGCGACAATCCCGTGCGCTTTGTGCGGCTCGTCGACCACGAGTTTTTCCAGGTGTTGCGCAACAAGCTGGGCTGGGGCCTGCCCCACGTGGCGAAACCGGGCAATGGTTGAGCCCCCCCTCAAGGCCGAAGCCGGCGTGATGGCCCAACCCGTGGTGCTGTTGGTGGGTGCCGATGCCGCAGGCCTGGCTTCCCGCCTGGAGGCTTCTGGCTATCGCCCCACCTTGGAAGCCCATCCCAACCAGGGGCCGGATGCGGTGCTGATCTCCAGCAGCCACATGGGATCGATCGGGGAGCTGCGGGCCCAGCTGGGCGCCATCCCCCTGCTGGTCGATGTCCAAGAGGACACCATCGAAGCCCGGGCCAGCTGCCTGAGCAGCGGCGCCGACGACTTTTGGCTCTCCAGCCAGGGGGCCAGTGATCTGTTGATGCGCCTGCGGGTGCACCTCGACCTAGGGCGCCGGGTCAACGTGCCTGTCCAGCTGTTGCAAGTGGCCGATCTGGTGGTCAATCCCAGCGGCCGCCAGGTGAAGCGGGGCAACCGCAGCGTGGGCCTGACGGCGCGGGAATACCAGTTGCTGATCCTGCTGTTGGAGCGCAAGGGCACGGTGGTGAGCCGCGAGCAAATCCTGCGACTGGTCTGGGACGACCAACAAGGTGCGGCGAGCAACGTGATCGAGGTGTATGTGCGCTACCTGCGCCAAAAGCTGGAAGAGGGCGGCGAAAAGCGGTTAATTTACACCGTGCGCGGCCATGGCTATTGCCTCAGTGAACGCATGCCCAACCTGGAAGCCCGCAACGCTTGATGGATGGCAAGTTTGATGGGCGCCACACTTGATCTCCCGAGCTAGCCGAAATCACCGCGCCATGAAAACCCTTGCAGCAGCAACTCTGGCAGCGGCAGCCCTGGTCACAACTGCTCTGATCACAACCGAACTGAAATCACCGGGCTTGGCAGCACCCTCCGCCAAACCCCAGCCATCTCCCCCGCCCCAATCCTTGCCGCTGGATGCCCAGTGGTGCCTGGGCGATGCCGGGACTGGGCCCTGCATCCTGCTGGAAGTGGCCCGCACAGCCCAGCAGCAGATGTGGGGCCTGCAAATGCGCCCGGCGCTACCGGCCCTGCGGGGCATGCTCTTCCCCTTTGCGCCGGCCCAGCCGGTGAAGTTCTGGATGCACCGCACCCCAGCCCCCCTGGACATGGTGTTTGTGCGCAGCGGCCAAGTGATTGCCGTTGAGGCCAACGTGCCCCCCTGCATGCACCTGCCCTGCCGCAGCTACGGCCCCGATGCCGCCGTGGATGGGGTGATCGAGCTGGGAGCTGGCCAAAGCCAGGCCCTCGGCATCAAGGCAGGCAGAGCGGTGTTAATTCGCCCCGCAACAGCACCACGGGGTTAAGGGGCGCCAAGCGGGTGCCATCAGCCAAGGCCGCTCCGCGCCAGGCCTGCAGCTGGCCCACCCGCACGGCCAAACCGGCCTGCTCCAGCAGGGGCCGCAACTCCGCCAGGGCTTCGATGGTGGCCAAAGGGATCACCACCACCCCAGCCGGCCGAAGCCGCTCGAGCACCGTCTGAAGGATGGCGGCCCGATCTTTGCCGCCGCCGCCGATCACCACCCGATCCGGATCGGGCAGGGAGGCCAGGGCCTGGGGGGCGCGGCCCTCGGTGATGGCGGCAGGGTGCACCCCAAGGCGTTCGGCATTGGCTGCAATCAGCCCCGCCGAACCACCGCGCGATTCCAGGGCAAACAGCTGCAGGCCCGGCCGCAGGCGCAGGGCCTCGAGGCCAATGCTGCCCACCCCCGCCCCGATATCCCAGAGCACGCCCCCTGCCGGCAACGCCAACTCCGCCAGCACCTGGATGCGCACCTCGCGCTTGGTTATCAGGCCAGGCCGGTCGTCGTGCTGCAGGTAGAGGCCATCGTCGAGGCCAAACAGGGGCAAGGTCTCCGAGGGCAGGGGCGCAGGCGTTTCGGCCACCAGCACCACCAGATGCAGGGGATCGAGGTCGGCCGGGATGGGGGCCGCGGGATCAAGCCGCTGGACCCGCTCCTGGGGATGGCCGAGCCGCTCACACAGCCAAAACCCATAGGCCGCTTCCAGACCGGAGGCCCGCAGCATCCGGCGCACCTCCTCGGCACCACCACGCCCCGGATCGGTCAACACCGCAAGGGCCGGGGGGCGTTTCTGCAAAGCCGCCGCCAGGGGCTCGGGATCGCGGCCATGCAGGCTCACCCAACTGGCGTCCTGCCAGGGCCGGCCGAGGCGGGCAAAGGCCAGCTGCAGGGAGCTGGGGGCTGGGTAAAAGCGCAATTGGCCTGGGGCGAAGTGCTGCAACAGCAGCCGGCC
>CAMDSS010000116.1 GCA_945907085.1 Cyanobium sp. NIES-981
AAGCCCCAGCTCAAGCGGATCCTGGATGAATTGGGCGGTGCCGCCCAGGGGGTGGAGATCAACATCGAAGCCGATCCCGAGATTGCCCAGCAGGCGGGTGTCACAGGCACACCCACGGTTCAGCTGTTCTTCCAAAAAGAACTGAAACAGACCTTCCGCGGCGTCAAACAACGCAGCGAATTCAAGGCCGCCATTGAAGAGCTCTTAAACGCAAGCATCCAAGATTGAATCCCTAGCGGCGGCGCGGACCACCCGGGCGGTTGCCGCCTGGGCGAGGACCGGCTGCTGCGTTGCGCTCCCGATAGGTGATGCGACCGCGGGTGAGGTCGTAGGGGCTGATCTCCACAAGCACCTTGTCGCCGGCCAGGAGTTTGATTCGAAACTTGGTGAGCTTGCCGGCTGCACGGCACAGGCACTGGTGACCGGCTGGCTGCTCCAGGGTGACCAGGTAAAACCCGTTCCCCTGCTCCTTTTCGATCACACCGGAAGTCTCAATCATGCAGCTGGGCGCTCAGAAGGATCAATCGCTGCTTCCACCTTAATTGCCGCCCGCCGGGGGATAGGGTCGCAGGGTTGGTCTCCGGACCGCGCCCCCCAGCCATTCAACCCATGATCCTCCCTCCGATTGCCTTGGATCTGGGACTGCTGCTCATCTCCATCGGCGCGGTCAACCTTTGGAAAGCCCGCAAATCCTGAAGAGGGCTCCTGACCACCCTGCTCTTCCACAAGCCCTACGGGGTGCTGAGCCAGTTCACACCGGAAGCGGGCAGCCGCTGGCGATGCCTGGCTGATTTCATCACGGTTCCCGAGGTCTATGCGGCCGGTCGCCTGGATGCCGACAGCGAAGGGCTGCTGCTACTCACCAGCAACGGCAGGTTGCAACAACGGCTCACCGACCCAGGCTTTGGCCATTGGCGCCGCTATTGGGTCCAGGTTGAAGGGGATGCGGCCAGCCAGCCCCAGGCCATCCGCCAACTCGAAACGGGCCTGCTGATCCAGGGGCACCCCACCCTGCCGGCCCAAGCCCGCGTCATTGGCACCCCCCAGCTTCCTGATCGGGATCCACCGATTCGCCACAGGGCATCGATTCCCACCAGCTGGCTTCAGATCGAGCTGCGGGAAGGCCGCAACCGGCAAGTGCGGCGCATGACAGCTGCCGTAGGGCTACCGACCCTTCGGCTACTGCGGGTGGCGATGGATTTGATGGATGGCGAACCACCCCTCAACCTCGATGGGCTCAGCCCAGGCGCCTGGCGGCCCGTGAACGACAACGAAGACCAGCGGCTCCTGCGGCTTTTGCAGACGCCCGGGCGGGGTGGCCTGGCCGGCGGCGGGAAATCAGGCCGCAGAGGCGGTGGCGGATAGGGGGGTCTCGCCGACGATGGATGCTCTTGCCTGGGCAAGGCCATGCTCTCTCTTGCCCATGCCCAGTCCAATAACCTTGAAGAAACGACTGAAGTGATCTGAAAGATACCCAGATTGAGAACCTTAATCAGGCTAGACTCTGCTTCAGACAATAAGCTCAGAGGATGTCAAAAAAGAAAGGATCCTTGCTTGCAAGATTTTTTGCTTGGACTTCCAATCAATTGCTGGAACCACGACTACGTCACGCTGAATGGGTGCGCTCTGAATTACGCCAGAGCCTCTCCGAAATCCTCACCCTGGTAAAAAATCAACCAGCCATTAGCCTTTCCACCCTCGAGGGGGCCATGGCGATCGCTCTGGCTGATGGTGAATTTGAAGACGAGGAGTGGGAGCTCTATTCCTCATTTATGCGTCAGCTGCAATTATCCGACGAGCAACTTCAAGGGCTTACCACGAATGGCGTGATCGATCTCGTAGTAATCAAGGCGACCCTCTCTGCCATTGGGGATCGGACTTGTCGTGAAGCGATCAGCTCCTGCTATTGCCTCTTTGCCGCCGCCGATGGAGAGACCGGCGGCCAAGAACAGGTCGTGCTCACAGAACTCCTTGAAGCCCTCGGGTACGCAGGGATGGCTGCCGAGTTGCCCAGGCTGGCAAACCGTTTTCGCAGGCGGGAGGGACTCCGCGCCTCCCTGCGGGGACGCCTTGGCGAAGCTTGCAAGCGTTGGTCCTTGCCCCGCAGGGTTTCGAACACCTGGTAGCGGCAGAGCCTGGTAGCGGATCATGGCTATCAAATGCTTAGGAGCCGCCCTAATTGAGGAGTTAGCCCAACCTTCTGCCTGTGACAATATAGATCAATCTCCAACAACGCCCAGCAGCAGCATTCTCAGACAGGTTGGTCGTTTTGGCTATTTCAAGGTGATTGCTGAAGTCTCCAAATTCCTATGGGATGACCTCGCTGTAGCTCTTATCCTTTGCCTTGCAATTCTCCGTTTCGACAAAGAGTTTGCCAAAGCCATTGGGCCAGAACTGCTGTTGCCAATTCTGGGAATCGCCATCTCAGTTTTTACAAGCTTTCGCAACAGCCAGGCCTACGGTCGGTGGTGGGAGGCTCGCACCTTGTGGGGATCGCTAGTAAACGAAAGCCGAAACTGGCGCAACAGCCTCTATACACTATTAGGCAATGGACAAAAGGCAGAAGCATTGATTCGCCCATTACTCGAAAGACATGTTCTGCTGATTTGGACGATCAACAACGAGTTACGACGCAGACCCCATGCCCATACCACAAAAGCCATTGCGCAATTGGCTGCCGAGACAAACAATCAAAATGCCACCAGCCAAGAGCTATTTCTTCAGCAAAGCTTGGCCATCCAACTGCTTTTCAGTGAGCAAAGCATTACTGATTTTTCCAGGTTACAGCTGATGAAAGTCCAAGATGACATCACTAATAGCTTGGGGGGGCTAGAGAGGATTCGCAACGAGCCGCTTCCCTCCTCATATGACGTATTTATCCGCCTTAGTGTGTGGGCATTTGGCATTTTGCTATTCATGCGAATTGCTGCCGCTTACCAAGCTTTTGGAGCGATTACGGGTTTTCTTATAATGGCTGGGTTCATTACGGCAGAACGCCTAGGCGCCTATATCGAACAACCATTTGCCGAGCCAAGTCTTAGCCTGCCCATGAATCGATTATGCTCCGTAATTACAAATAACCTACTGGGAAGCTCCCATCCGCTAGCCACTCCACCCGAGAATGAGCAGTCCACTATTTGGACTTAATACTTGTCAATTAGGCCTATTGGCCGGCTGTCTCTGGCAAGTGGCACATCAGGGTGCTGATGCTGCACCGTTGTAGTCAGCGCGTCCACTTGACCTGAGCTGCCAGCCAGCCCAACGCAAAGCCAGGCCAATCGCCAAAACCTCAGCCCACCACGTCTTTTAGCTCTCTAACGGTCTGCAGCTGGCCGTAGTAGTAGTTCGCCCGGGAGCGTCGGTCGGGATCCTCCAGGCTGTCGAGGGCATCGAAGCCCAGGCTTTGCCAGAGCTCATGGCCGCAGGCCCGGTTGACCTCATCGACAGCCTCGCTCTCGAGGTTGGCCAAGCGGCGCTGCAGGTTTTTGATCTGGGACACCGACATCGCCAAACGCGCGCACTGCATAGATAGTACAGACGCACTGATGGATTGACCAGGGCTGGTCAGGGCCGACCAGGGCTCAGAAGGGCAATTTCTTCTTGGCGTCCTTGTCGAGGTCGGCCTCCATCTCGCGCAGGCGCTTGAGGATGGTGTCGTAGTACTCCTTGAGGTAGGCCTCCAGGCCCGTTGTTTCAGCGGGATCCAGGCCAAAGGCGGCGTAGCTGGCCTCCATCGGCGCATCCAGGCTTTTACCGCCGCCTGTCACAGCATCGAAGCTGAGGCGTTCGGCCACATTGAGGCTGGCCTCAAAAAAGCTGGTCACCCCCCGCATGGCCTGAATCAGGACCGGCGGCACCCGAAACACCCGGGCCTCCTTGCCCGTAGAGCGCTCGCAGAGCTGGGTGATTTCGCTCGTGGTCCAGGCCCTCGGGCCCACCACCGGGAACACCTGGCGGCTGGTGGCGGGATGGTCGAGGGCGGCCACCGCAAAGCGGGCCACGTCCTGGGTGTTCATGTAAGCAATGGGCGTCGGAGCGCCGCTCACCCACACGGTCTGGCTTTCCAACACCGGAATCGCAAACTGGCTGATCAGGCCCTGCATGAAGGCCACACCCCGCAGGATCGTGAAGTCGAAATCGGAAGCCTGCAGCCACTGTTCCGTACAGGCCTTGATATGCATCAACGGCACCTCCGGATAGGTCTCGGCATCGAGGAGGGAATGAAACACCAACCGCTTCACCCCAGCCTTCTGGCAGGCCGCAAACAGGTTTTGCTTCCCGGTCCAGTCGATCTCGTAGGCACTGCCGGGGTCCGTGGCCCGGGCCGTGGCCGCATCAATCACCGCCTCTTGCCCCTCAAGGGCGTAATCCAAACTTTCTGGCTCGAGTAGGTCACCGCGCGTGAGTTCGCAGCCCCATTCCTGTAAGAACGCCGCCTTGCGGGGCGAACGCACCACACAACGCACCTGATGGCCCGCGTCCAGAGCTCGCCGAGCGATCTGACGGCCGAGGGTGCCAGTGCCACCAACTACCAGAACCTGCATCCACCCTGCTCAAGCGGGGCTGAGCCTAGGGGGGCGCCAGGGGGTGAAGCGAGCCTTAGTCGTTGTCGGCGAATTTGAGCAGCAGGGCGCCGCCGGCAAGACCCACGGGGATCAGCACCCAAAAGATGGCAGCGATGCCGAAGATTTCAGAGGCCATGGGCTGGCACCAGAGGGGCGGTTACTGGTTCCCTATTTAGCAGTTGCAGTGGCCCTTGCGGCCAAGTCCCGGGCGGTTTGCAAGATCTGCGGCCATGGGGCATCGCTGCGCAGCTGCCCCGCCATCACCCCACTGGGCCAGGCCTGGACCCCCTGGGATCGCAACGCCTCCACCAACAGATCCAGCCGGGGTGGGCCTTGCTTGAGCCGGCGGGCCAGGTCGGCCGTGGGCCAACAGCGGGCGGGCACCCCTGGATCGGCGGCCAAAGCCGCCAACAACTTCAAAGCGACACGACCCACTCCTGATTGGTTGACTGCTGGCTGGCTCGCCAGGGCAGCCATCTGGTTCAACAACCCCGGTTCCTGCAACGGTCCAATCCAAAGGGGGCCGCTAATCGCCAAGGGCGAGGGCTCACCAGCGGCCTCAGCGGTGCCCCCACAGCAGAGCTGCCATTGCCTGAATCGCAGCAGGCTCTGCACCTGTTGATCCCCGCAGCGGTGGCAGAGAGCAACCAAGCCGAGCTGCTCCTCTTCCCTGCTGGCGCAAAGACGCACCACCCGGACGGCCGTGCGAAAGGTGCGCCCCTCGCTAAAGCTGAACAGGGGTTCGATGCCCCGGCCCATGGCCCAGGCCGCCCGTGCCACGGCCCCCAGCTGCAACCGCAGCGCTAGCTCCCAGCTGGCCGGATGGGCCCGGGCCGCCGCCCCCCAATGGCGAATGGCGGCGGATCGGTCGTGGCCCGTGGACGAACGGCCATCGGTGCTGGCCAGGTAGAGCGCGCCGCCAAAACTCACCGCCTCCAGGGCCAGGGGCAGCAGGCTTGTTGGGCAGCCAAAGGCATCGAGGTCCACCAGCTCAAAACGCTCCTGGCGCTGCAGGCAGCCGGCCAGGAGCGCTTGGGCCGTCAGTGCCGTGGTGCGCACCCTGGCTCCAACCAAGGGCTGCAGGTTGGACTCAAGCAGGGGCAATCGGTTGGGATCGGCGTCATTGGCCCATACCTCGCTAGCCCCCGCCTCCAGGCCGTAGCGCAGGGCGCGGATGCCGCAGCCGGCCATCCCATCCAGCACCCGCAACGGTCCCTGGCCCTCCAACATGCGGGCCAGGAGCACGCCCAGATCCCGCGATGGCCGCGATGCAGGCCGAAAAAAGCCATCGCCCAGGCGCAGATCCGCAGCTCCTTCGCAATAGTGATCAGCAGTGACAGGGATCAGGAGACCGACCGTGGGGAGTGCCGATACCCAGCCTGTCGCCTCGGGCGCCGAGTGGGGGGTCCATGCCCATTGGCGCTGGCAGGGCCAACGCTGCCACTGGCGGGTCCTGGGCGATCCGGCCCACCCACCCCTGGTGTTGCTGCATGGCTTTGCGGCCGGCAGTGGCCACTGGCGGGGAAATGCCCATGCCATCGCCGCCGCCGGCTGGAGGGTGTATGGGCTGGACCTGGTGGGCTTTGGTGCCTCCAGCCAACCGGCCCTCTGGCTGGACAACCGGCTCTGGGCACGCCAGTTGCAGGGATTCCTCGAAGAGGTGGTGCAAGGGCCTGCGGTGGTGGTAGGCCATTCCCTGGGGGGATTGGTGGCCCTCAGTGCTG
>CAMDSS010000117.1 GCA_945907085.1 Cyanobium sp. NIES-981
GCACTGTTGGCATCGAAACCACCGGCCCGGGCGCCGGAGTAGCCGATCTGGTTGATCACGCCCCGCACCAGGGTGTTGAAGTCGACCCGGGCGTTGGTGGTGACTTCGCCGGTGATCAGGCACAGGCCCGTGTTCACCACGGTTTCGCAGGCCACCCGGGAGGCGGGGTCCTGGGCTAAGAGGGCGTCGAGCACCGCATCACTCACCTGATCACAGATCTTGTCGGGATGACCTTCGGTCACCGATTCCGAGGTGAAGACGTGGCGGCTACCCATTTCTAGAAGCAATGACGTTATTTCTTACCTTATCTGCAGCCCTTAGAACGCAGCTTCCACCCTGAGCTCATCCCAGTGATGGATGAGGGGGTGGGGTTCGTTCAGGGGGGGCGCGCTGCTCCAGGCAGCCGTATAGCCCAAGGCCCGTTGATGGGGAATGCCGGCGGCCACGGCCATGCGCAGGTCGCTGTTGGCATCGCCAATCAGGGCGCAGTGCTCCACGGCAACGCCCATCACGCCGCAGAGTCCATGCACCGCCTGGGGATCCGGTTTGCGGGGCTGGTGTTCGGCACTCCAGAGGCCGGAGAAATAGCTGCTGAGCTGGTGGCTGGCCAGGAAGTGCTCAATGCCGGCCACATCGTCGTTGCTGATCACCGCGCAGCGCACACCTAGGCCCTGGAGCTGCTGCAGAAAAGGCAGCAGCCCTTCGGTGGTGTCACTGGTGTGGCGCCCCTCGCGCCTGCCATCGCCCTGGTCGGCCTTGGCAAACACCAACTCACTGATCGCCAGGGCATCGGGCCAGCCCAGCCCTGTTTGGGCCAGGGCGGTGGCCGTGGAGATCAGGTTGTGGTCGCGGTGGGCCACCGCGGTGATGCCGGCTGGGCAGAGCGCCTTGCCCTCGTTTCTGAGGCCATAGGCCCGTTCCAGCAAATCCTGGAGCTGGGGGCGCAGGGCAGGGTCGACCTGCTCTAGGCAAAGAAAAACCCTGGCCTTGGCCAGGGTGATGAGCTGGGGCTCGCTGATGCTGAGGGTGCCGTCCTTGTCGAACAGCACCGCTTCCACCAGACCCAGTTCAATGCCGCGAAGCAGGAGCTTGGCCATGGGATGCCTCGACGGGGGGAGTGCTCGCCGGGGTTAGTCGACGGTGACTTCCATGGGTTCGCCGTCTTCGGCTTGCTCCAGCAGCATTTGCTTGTAGCGAGCGGCCATCTCTTCGGCCTTCTCGAAGACCTTGGCGGGGTCGGTGAGCATGTCGCCGGGCTCGGGCTCAAGCGCTTTGGTAGACAGCGAGATCCGACCGCGCTCGGCGTCGAGGTCGATGATCATGACCTTCATCTGATCGTTCACGTTGAGCACCGTGTGGGGTGTCTCGATGTGCTCGTGGCTGATCTCGGAAATGTGGAGCAGGCCGCTCACACCACCGATATCGATGAAGGCGCCATAGGGCTTGATGCCGCGCACGGTACCGATCACCACTTCGCCCACTTCCAGGCGGTTCATCTTGCGCTCCACCAGGGCACGGCGATGGCTGAGCACCAGGCGGTTGCGCTCCTCATCCACCTCGAGGAACTTGAGGGGCAGGAAGTCGGCAACGAGTTCCTCTTTGACCTTGCGGGTGCTGATGTGGCTGCCGGGGATGAAGCCGCGCAGGCCTTCCACCCGGACCAGGGCGCCACCGCGGTTGGTGGCAAACACCTCGCTGTAGATGGTGGCGTCTTCTTTCTGCAGTTGACGCACCCGTTCCCAGGCCCGCTGGTATTCAATCCGGCGAATCGAGAGCGAGAGCTGACCGTCTTCGTTCTCCTCACTCATGATGAAGAACTCCCGGATCTCGCCGGGCTGGAGCACATCGCTCAGGCCCTCAACCCGGTTGATCGACACCTCTTGCAGCGGCATGAAGGCTGCGGTTTTGGCGCCGATATCGATCATGGCGCCCTTGGATTCCAGGGCGAACACGGTGCCGTTGACGACGTCACCGGGCTTGAAGTTGTAGTCGTACTTGCTCAGCAAGGACGCGAATTCATCGAGGGTGAAACCCACCCCATCGGTATCGCTGCGGGAGGCGCGGCTGCTGGGATCGTCGGCCGTGGGCACCTCTTCCGGGATGGCGAGGTCAAGCTCAGCGTCGAGGGTGAGGTCGAGATCGGCTTCTTGGGCCAGTTCCTCGGGACTCTGGTTCGTGCTGAGTTCGGAAGGGGTCACGGTCATGGGGTGTGTGGCGGCCTGCCCTCGGGCAGTACGAAAGGAACGCAGTGACTGCCCGCCAGCAGCGCAAGCGCAATCAATCAGTGTAGCCAACGGGCCTGCGAGGCCCCCCCCTGGCGGAACCAGGCCCCCCGAAGCTTGGCGCCTAGCCGATTGCGGCCATGGACGGCTTGCTCTTGCTGCGCAGTTTGGTGCGTTGGTTCAGACCTTCGAGGGTGGCGACAAAGTCGCTCACGCCCTGGAACTGGCGATAGACAGAGGCAAAGCGCACATAGGCCACTTCACTCATCTCACCGAGCTGGGCCAAAACGAGTTCGCCGATTTCACTGCTGGTTACTTCGCGGCCGCTGCGCTGTTGCAGCTGCAATTCGATTTCATCCACCACCATTTCCAGTCTTGCTGGCTCCAAACCCGTTTTCTCGCAGGCTCTCAGCACCCCATGCAGCAATTTGCTGCGGTTGAAGGTTTCACGGTTGCAGTTGCGTTTGACCACCGTGATGGGAACCGTTTCCACCCGTTCATAGGTGGTAAAACGAAAGTCGCAGTTCAAGCATTCCCGGCGTCTGCGCACACTTCTGCCGCAATCAGCTGCCCGAGATTCGAGCACCCGACTGTCAGTGTGTTGGCAAGAGGGGCATTGCATGCCCGTGGTTCCGGGTGAACTTTTTTAAGTGTAAACAGCGATTTTCGCTTTGAAAAGGCCCGGGACCTATCAAACAAGTGATTTTTGGGCAATTTTGGCCCAATTGTTGAATGCAATTCTCTTGTTGCCTCCAATCCGGCGCGCTGTGCCACAAAAAAGCCCCTGAATGACCAGGGGCGTATGCACAGCGACTTGGGCCACTGCTTCGAATTTTGGGGAATTCCCTAGGGCTAGATCACTTGCCGATCTTCGGGGGATCGCGGAAGGCGATGGCGAAGAACAGGGTGGAAATGGCCAGGGCCAAAATCAGGATGTAAGCGAAGCTCTCCATGGGGACTCCTCAGGGCGTGCGTACAGGGTGTC
This sequence comes from Cyanobium sp. NIES-981, assembly GCA_945907085.1. Lineage (GTDB taxonomy): Bacteria > Cyanobacteriota > Cyanobacteriia > PCC-6307 > Cyanobiaceae > Cyanobium_A. Next base: position 3,208 of record CAMDSS010000117.1, read on the forward strand.
TGGCGATCAGCTGAGGGTGCTGCCAGCCGGGGGCACATAGCCCTCAGGCAGGCGGCGGGTGGAGCGGTCGCCCAGTTTCTGGAACAGACCGAACTCCACCTGCTCACCCAAGTCTGGGTCGATTCCGGCGAACACATCGCGGTAGAGGGTGCGAGCACCGTGCCAAATGTGGCCGAAGAAGAACAGCAGGGCGAAGGTGGCGTGCCCGAAGGTGAACCAGCCGCGGGGTGAGCTGCGGAAGGTGCCATCGGAGTGGTACTTCTCGCGATCGAATTCAAACCCTTCACCCAGTTGGGCTTTACGGGCCAGTCGCTTGACGTCGGCTGGATCGGTGAAGGTTTGGCCATTCAGGGCACCGCCGTAGACGGTTGCCGTGACCCCGGTCTGTTCGAAGGAGTACTTCGCTTCAGCGCGGCGGAATGGGATGTCGGCGCGAACAATGCCTTCCTGGTCTTGGAGAATCACAGGGAAGTTCTCGAAGAAGTTGGGAAGGCGGCGCACTTCAAGGTTGCGGCCATCCTTGTCTGTGAAGACGATGTGGCCAATCCAGCCGGTGGGCAGGCCATCGCCGTTCACCATCGGACCCACGCGGAACAGACCGCCCTTGGCAGGGCTGTTGCCCACGTAGTCGTAGAAGGCCAGCTTCTCAGGAATCGAGGCGTAGGCCTGCTCCATCGAAGCCCCGCCATCGAGGGCGGTTTGGACGCGGCGGTTGATTTCGGTCTTGAAATAGCTCTGGTCCCACTGGTATCGGGTGGGGCCAAACAGTTCGACGGGGGTGGCTGCCGCGCCGTACCACATGGTTCCTGCCACCACAAAGGCCGCAAAGAACACGGCCGCAATGGCCGAGGCCAAAACCGTTTCGATGTTGCCCATGCGCAGCGCTTTGTAGAGGCGCTCGGGGGGGCGGGAGGTGATGTGGAAGACGCCGGCAATGATGCCAACGATGCCTGCGGCGATGTGGTGGGCAACGATGCCACCCGGATTGAAGGGGTTAAACCCCTCCGGGCCCCAGGACGGCTGTACCGCCTCCAGGTGTCCGTTTAAGCCATAGGCATCGGAGACCCACATGCCCGGCCCAAAAACGCCGGTGAGGTGGAAGGCGCCGAAACCAAAGCAGCCCAAACCTGCGAGCAGCAGGTGGATGCCAAAAATTTTGGGCAGGTCGAGGGCGGGCTCCCCGGTGCGGGGGTCTTGCCAGATCTCGAGGTCCCAATAGGTCCAGTGCCAGATCGCGGCAAGGAAGAGAAGGCCACTGAAAATGATGTGGGCAGCGGCCACACCTTCAAAGCTCCAGAAGCCGGGGTCAACACCGGTTTCGCCGGTAATGCTCCAGCCGCCCCAGCTGCCGGTGACTCCCAGGCGAGCCATGAACGGCATAACGAACATGCCCTGACGCCACATGGGGTTCAGAACGGCATCTGAAGGATCGAAGATCGCGAGTTCATAAAGCGCCATGGAGCCGGCCCAGCCGGCCACCAGCGCGGTGTGCATGAGGTGCACGGCCAATAAGCGACCTGGGTCGTTAATGACAACGGTGTGCACCCGATACCAGGGCAATCCCATGGGGAGTAGGTCTGGAGTGGGTGCGGCGATCGTAAGGGCGAGAAGGGCCCTGTTGAGCGGCTGGTTACGGAGCGCAACTGGCGGCTTCACAATGGGGCCCAATCCGGGAGTCCTCCATGCCAGTGATCCGCTTTGTGCGTGAAGGTCGGGATGTGGAGTGTTATCCGGGGGAAAACCTCCGAGAAGTGGCCCTGCGGGAGGGCATCGAGCTCTACGGCTGGAAAGGAAAGTTGGGCAATTGCGGTGGTTGCGGCCAGTGCATCACCTGTTTTGTCGAACTGCCTGAGTCCACATCCCCCCTGGCGATGACTGGTCGCACGGCTGTGGAAGATCAGAAGCTGCGGGGGCGGCCCCAAAACTGGCGCTTGGCCTGCCAGGCCCTGGTGCAGGAATCACTTTTGGTGCTCACCCGCCCCCAGGCGGGCATGGCCAACAAGGACGACGCCATGGCGACGGCCCTGGCCCAACCGCTTGGAGCTGGGCCGACGGAGTGGCCGACGCCACCGGCGGCTGAGGAGTCCGATGGTGAGGAGCCCGATGGTGGTAAGGCAGAGGGCCTGGAGACCGACCAAACCGCAACGAGCGGTGAAGGCTCCTGAATCCACCCATTCACCGGTGATACCGTCCCACTTACGCTAAAAAAGTCCGTCTTAAGCAGCCATGGAAACCAACGATCTCGGCTTTGTTGCCAGCCTCATGTTCGTGTTGGTTCCGGCTGTCTTTTTGATCATTCTTTACATTCAAACCAACAGCCGCCAAGGCGGCTAGCGGACCCTCTAGCGCTGTTCTGGCTCTCGCACCAGCAACACAGGTGCGGGGGCGTGAACCCGGATGAAGTCGCTTACGGAGCTGCCCAGCAGGCGGTCGATGTCGACCAAGCTTTTGGCCACCACGGGGCGGCGGTCCTGGGAGGCAATCACCAGGAGATCGGCCTTGATCTCGTCGGCGGCATTGCAGACGGTTCGGCCGATATCCCCAGAGCGGTGAATCGGTTGGAGCTCCACCCCAAAGCTCCGGGCCCGCTGAACCGCTTTTTCAAGCAGCAGATCGGCGGGATTCTTTCCCCCCCTTGAGGGGGTGATGTCTTGGCGGGTCACGTGGACCCCCGTAAGGGTGCCGCCTGGGATATCGCGCACCAGTTCGCAGGCCAGTTTGAGGGCGTCATCCCCCACTCCGGTGCCATCGATGGTCACCAGCACGCGGTTGATGTGGCGGATGTAGAGGTCGTCGCGCACCAGCAACATCGGCCTGGTGGAGAGCTGGAAGACGTATTGGCTGGCGCTATTGCTCAGGATCGATTGCAGCCGGCTCATGCCCCTGGAGCCCATCACGATCAGATCGCTATCGAGCTCATCGGCCACCTGGAGCACGGTTTGCTTGGTGTCGCCTTGGCGAATGATCGTGTTCACGTCGCTGGGGTTGAGCCCGAGCCGTTGCACGGCTTCGGCCACGATGCCGGCAGCCTTTT
>CAMDSS010000118.1 GCA_945907085.1 Cyanobium sp. NIES-981
CGCGAGGAGTCTGCTGCGCCGCGCAACAGCCGGGAACTGGCGGTGCGCAACCAGTTCTTTACACCGCGCTATGTGGTGGAGTTCCTCACTGATAACACCCTGGGACGCATCTGGTATGAGATGCGGCAGGGCGATACCGGACTGAAAGAACGCTGCCGGTATCTGGTGCGGCGGCCTAATGAGATCTGGCTGCAGCCCGGAGAAGAGGCACCAGCGGAGGTAGTTGCTGATGAAGCCCTCAGCCAGGAGGAACTGCTCAGTCAGCCGGTTCATATCCCCAATCGGCCGCTAAAGGATCCGCGTGAGATACGCATGTTGGATCCGGCTTGCGGCTCAATGCACTTTGGGCTTTATGGCTTTGACCTGTATCTAGCGATCTACGAGGAGGCCTGGGAGATCGCCCAGGGGTCAGATGAACAGGTAAAGCAAGAAGAAGCCTTTGCACCCTTTGTTGCCTATGCAGCGGACTTCGCCAGCAAGGCAGCCTTCTTGCGGGAGGTGCCCAGGCTGATCCTGCAGCACAACATCCACGGCGTAGACATTGATCCCCGGGCTACCCAAATCGCCAGGTTGACCCTCTGGCTAAGAGCACAACGGGCCTGGCAGGAGCAGGGAGTAGAGGTTGCAGCTCGCCCAGCAGTCACTCGCTCCAATGTGGTGTGCGCTGAACCGATGCCAGGCGAAAAGGAGTTGCTGGCTGATTTTGTCGATCAGCAATTTCCTGAGGCGGAAAGAGGTCTTGTTCAGCAGTTGTTGGAGGTGATATTCGACAAGATGCAGCTGGCGGGTGAGGCCGGCTCACTTCTCAAGATTGAAGAAGAGATCCGTGATGCCATTGAGCAGGCACGAAGGGAATGGCAGAAGCTTGCAATTCAGCAGCGAGATCTTTTCAGCGCAGCTGAGTTGGCGGCACTGGGCGGGGTTGGCTCTTCTCTGAATACTGATCTACAGAACCTCGCTAAGGATTTCTGGGTTGACTTAGAGGAACGCATTTACACTGCGCTCCGCGACTACGCTGAACAGGCTGAAAGCGATTGCTACCAGCGACAGCTCTTTGCCGAGGATGCAGCGCAGGGCTTTGCCTTTATTGATATCAGCCGCAAATGCTACGATGTAGCACTAATGAATCCGCCGTTTGGGGAGCCGACGGCAGATGTAACAGAAAAAATTGCGGTGAAATATCCGCAGCATGGCGGGAATCTGGCAATCATGTTCCATGACCGTGTTTTCGCGCGCCTAGACAGAAAGGGAGCGTGCGGTGCTGTTGTAGACAACACTATCTTTGTCAAAAGCACATACTCCAAGTTTCGCAAGCGCTTCGGTGTAGATAAGCAAATGATCCGAAACGTCGTTTATCTAGGCTGGGGAACATTGGATGGAGCAAATGTCGAAGTATCGCTAAGCATCACGACTGCCAGAGCCAGCAGTGGATTTAACGTCATCGACGCCTCTGGACCTGATAAATCTGACAATCTCTTGGCGGCGGTTGGTCAACTCAAATCGGCCGAAGATTCAGATTTCATAATGTCGCTCACTGCCACGGGATTGACGCAGATACCTAATCTAAGCATCTCCTTCTCTAAAGATACTCGCGTTCACGCACTTGGAGAAAAGTTATCTCAGACATACGCGCGTGCAAAGCAAGGGCTGGCCCCTGTAGACACGCCCCGCTTTATCAGGCTGAGATGGGAGGTACCGCCTATCGAAATGAAGTCTACATGGCCGCCCATTAACCATGGTGGCCCTTATAGCCCTTTTTATCGGGAACACTCTTTCGTTGTCAACTGGCACACTGATGGGAGGGAGCTTAAGGCAAAAGTTCTAAATAACTACCCATATCTTGGTAGCAACTGGGGGTGGGTAGTGAAAAACGATCGACTATATGGCAAGCCAGGGATTGCCTACGGAAAACGCACTGACCTGCTGAGTGTTCAGATTCAAAATGATGGAATGCTCTTTTCAAACGAAGGTTTTGCGATATTTCCACTTCGCGAAGAGGATACCTGGTTTGTTCTGGGATTCTTGAACTCGCCAGCCATTGGAAACTTGTTAAATACTTTCTGTGGCCAGCACAAGGTTAGCGGGTATGTGGATGCGATACCTGTTCCACCTTTTTCATCGGATCAGCGGAGGCAACTTGCTACTCTCGCACAAGCAGGGTACGCCGATGCCAAAGAGTTGTTTATTGCTGAAGAAACAGGAACCACGTTTGTTTCCTGCGCTTTTGCTGCAGAATCTGTCTTGCAATCTCACGAGTTGTTCGTTGAAAGTCAAGCATGCCTGCGTGCCAAGCAAATTAGCCTTCTTGCCGAAAGTGACAAGATCGTAGAATCTCTGCTTGGCAGCATTGAGAGGCGAATATCTAAATCAATTGATCTCGATCTATCGCGCGAATGCTATTTCACCGGTCTCATCAGTTACTTTCTAGGTGCAGCTTTTGGGCGCTGGGACATCCGGTATGCGACGGGTGAACAGTCCGCGCCGGAGTTGCCCGACCCATTTGCGCCGCTCCCGATATGTTCTCCAGGGATGCTCCAAGGCGATGACGGCTTGCCGCTTTCGGGCGTAGCTGGCCGCAGGCTTCTGGCCGAGAGCATTTATCCACTCGACGTGGCCTGGGACGGAATCCTCGTTGACGACCCCGAGCATCCATTGGATCTCGAGCGATACGTCCGCAATGCCCTAAATGTGCTTTGGGGTGACCGTGCTGATGAAAACCAGCAGGAAGCGTGCTCCTGTCTGGATGTGCCAACTCTGCGCGAGTGGTTCCGTCAGCCGACCGCCTTCTTCGCTGATCACCTTAAGCGCTACTCCAAAAGCCGCCGCCAAGCTCCCATCTACTGGCAACTCTCCGCTGGCAACGGCAACTATTCTGCCTGGCTCTACTACCACCGCTTTACGCAAGACACGCTTTACCGATTGCTGGGTGATTTCGTCGATATACGCATTCAGGAGGCCGAGCGAGAACAGTTCGAACTTGAATCCCAGGGTGGCCTATCGGGTGATGGGGCCGAACTCCTTCATGAGGTCCAGGCCCTTCTTCAGGATCTCCGACTCTTTAAGAGTGAGCTAGAGCTGGTAGCTCCTCTCTGGAATCCCAATCTCAACGATGGCGTGATCATCAACCAAGCCATTCTCTGGCGCATAACGCCCTACACCCCCTGGCAGAAGAAGTGCAAGGAGTGTTGGGACAAGCTGGTTAAAGGTGATTACGACTGGGCCCATATCGCCTTCCATCTCTGGCCCGAGCGGGTGATTAGGAAGTGCGTCACCGATCGCAGCTTGGCTATCGCCCACGGCTTAGAAGAGCGCCTCTGGCAGGAGACCAATAACGGCAACTGGCTGCAGCGTCAGGTGTCAGAAGCTGAGCTGCATGCCCTGCTTGCCGTGTACAGCAAGCCTGCGGTGCAGAACGCACTTGAACGCTTCCTCGCTGCACCACCACCTGTGGCCGCCGCTCGCACCCGTGCCCCACGGGCAGCGAAGTCTTCCTCCACTGGCAGCACCCGCAGGCCTCGCGGTTCTGCGCCTGCGGTAGATGCGGAAGCCTCTCGCCAGACACTGCTCGTACTCACCGCCGCTCCAGCAGAGGGTCTCGGCAGAAATGCCATTGCTGAGCTGCTGGGTGTGGAGGCTGCCTCGCTCACGGCCGTGATCAAGCAGCTCAAGGAAGTCGGTCAGATCGAGCAGCTTGGGGCTGCCCGTGGGGCCAAGTACCGGCTCAGCGAGTCAGGTCTTGCGGCTGTTGAGAGCCAGGCTGGAGAAAACCAAGAGGCGTAATGACAGTTCCGCCCTCTACGTTTGATGTCACACCCTTCCTCACGCAGGACGAAGGCCAGCACTTCGATCGCAAGTCGCTGCTTCATGGCCCACCCGGGGCAAAGAAGCACCGCGGCCGCCAGGAGGTGCGCGATCAGGTGGCGCGCTGGGTGGCGGGCTTCGCCAATGCCGAAGGAGGTGTGCTGATCCTTGGGCTGGAAGACGACCACACCATTAGCGGCCATCAACTGCCGTCTGATGCGTTGCAGACATTGCTCGCCGTGCCCAAGGCACGCTGTCAGCCACCCCTGCCCCCAGGCTTCGTGGTGTTGCACAACGGCCATGAGCTGGTGGTTTTCGACGTACCGAGCGCCGATGCCCCTGTCCAGGTGACCGGTGATGGCTTTCCGCTGCGCATTGGTGATCAGACGATCGAAGCCAGTGAAAGCAAAATCCAGGCCCTCAAACTCCAGGGTTTGGTTGAAAGCCACGAAAGTCGCCCTTCCCCCTTGAAGCTTGCCGATCTCAACATCGAGCTGCTTGGCCAAGCCCGCCGGGGTGCAGGTCTTGAGGCCCTCAGCGATGCCGACTATCTGATCAAGCGCAAGCTGGCGGATCGACGTGGTTCCGAGCTGGTGCTCCGCCAGGCCGCAGAACTGTTGTTTGCCCGTTTGGGGCCCGAGCATCCCAATGCCGGTGTACGGGTGTTCCGTGTAGTGGGCACAGAGCGGCGCGTTGGCGCTGTGCACAACGTGGAGGAGCGCCCGCGCATTGAGGGCAACCTTCCGGAGGTGTGGCAGCAGGCTCTCAGCGTGATCGGCGGACTTATCCGCCAGCCCTCACGCCTTGTGGGTAACCGCTTCCAGGTTGTCAGTGAATACCCCCGCTTTTCCTGGCAGGAGGCCCTGCTTAATGCCATCGCCCACCGCGACTACAGCCTCCAGGGCAACGGCATCGAGGTGTGGCTGTTCGACGACCGCATGGAGGTGGTGAGTCCAGGCGGGCTGCTGCCCGAACTCAACCTCCAGGAGCTGCTCAGTCGCAGGCGCGTGCACTGCAGCCGCAACCCGCGGCTGATGCGCACCCTGGTGGATCTGGGCCTCACGCGCGATCAGGGCGAGGGGATCCCGCGCATGTTTGCCGAGATGGAAGACGCGTTCCTGCCGGCACCTCAGATTGAGCCAACCGCGAGAAACGTATCTGTGGTGCTGGGCAACACCACCACCCTCACCGAAGCGGACCGCACCTTCGTGGAACGCCTGGCCTCCGAAGAACTCACCCAGGAGGAGTTCCGGGCCCTGCTCCAGGCCCACCGCCAAACCCAGGTGGACAACGCCAGCCTGCGGCAGCTGATCGGCCTAGACACCCTTGGAGCCAGTAGGGTTTTGGGCCGCCTTAGGGATCGCTCCATGCTGGAGCTCCACCGAGCCGGCGCTCAGAGCTACTACACGCTGGCTCCTGGATTGCTTCCTGCAGACCATGCCGATCGAGGGGAGCTCCCTGTGGATCGAGGGGAGCTAAAGGCAGATCGAGGGGAGCTGGCTGCAGATCGAGGGGAGCTCAAGACCGATCGAGTGGAGTCGCTCGATCCAGCAATGCAAGGAGCTATTGCGGAGATTGGCAAACGGCCGCGCAAGGAAAAGCTGCGTGAGGTGATCACCCAGCTCTGCCTGGACCACTGGAGAACCAGTGCCTGGCTAGCCCATCACCTAGACATCAAAGTCCGGAATCTTGTAGATCGTCATCTTGGTCCGATGGTTAAGGACGGCGCCCTGGAGCGGCGCTTCCCAGGCAAGCTCAGCCATCCAGAGCAGGCGTATCGCGCGTGCCAACTTCAGGGCATCCTTCTGCTCAACTCAGCTCAAAACCCTGCTGCTCCGGCCCCTAGGTCGACCGAAAGCGAAGCCGGAGCAGATAAATGATGACAGCAGAAGCCCCCAACAAGCTCCACCGCCGCCTTTGCCAGGAGCTGGCCAAGCAGCTCAGCGAGCACAGGGTTTTGCTGGTCTTTGATCCGGGCCAGCAGCTGCGGCCCTTTCTCGACGATGTCGCTACGGCCCCGCCCAGCGGCAGGGAGCTGGGCAACCTCAGCTTCGGGGAGCAGCAAGCCGCCTGGGCAGTGGCTGGCAGCAGCCTCTACCAGCTGCGCAGCCAGCTTGAACCGCACGTTGCAGCAGATCTGCCCGATCCGCTGCTCGTCTATCTACCGGATCGCCAGGAGAGCGAAGGCCGCGCCGTGCTGCTGGAGCTGCTCCGCGCTGGCTCCACCTTCGAGATCAAGCTGGTGAGCCGTGCCCGCGGCTATCTGCGTGAAGTGCTCGAGCCCGAAAAGGTGGAGCAGCTACTCAAGCGGCCCGATCTCACCTACCGCGACATCGCCCTGGCCCTGGAGCAAGCAGGTAGCGGCGGCTTCAGTCAGCTCAAGGCGCTGTTTCAGCAGCAGCTGGGCCGCAACAG
>CAMDSS010000119.1 GCA_945907085.1 Cyanobium sp. NIES-981
TACGGGCCATGGGATGGCGCTGGCAAGGGGAAGCCAACCTGCCCCCCTGCGTGGACGTGGCCTACCGCTTGAAGCTGGACTCCTGGCAAGGCCAGCCCCGACTCCAGCTCGAGCTGGTGGGGGTACGGCCCAACTCCGGGGCCGATGGGACCAGGGGCGTGGTGCTGAGGCGGCGCGAGCGCACCTATTGGTGCCGCATGGACGGGGATGGATGGGTCGTGCGCAATGCCGCCGGTGAGGAGATCCGCAGCCACAATGCCGCAATGGAGCAACATCCCTACATTCGGTCCCTGCTTCAAGAAGCCGCCATGGCCCTGGGTTTGGTGGCCTGATGGACTCACCAGTGACCGCATCAGTTTCGAAAGAAGCGCCATCCCAGGTTGGGCAACCCATGGACCCTGCCTTCAGGACGGTTCGTCTGAAACGCCCCCTAGCCACCCTGCTGCAACTGGTGGTGTTTGGTGGGGCCGTCGGGGTGGCCTGCCTGCCTCTCAACATGGTCGATGGCTGGCAGGCCCAGCTCCTGCATGGCCTGCCCGGCTTCAACAATCAGGCGTGGCACCTGGGCACCCTGGCCCAAGCGCTGGCGCCGCTGGTGGTGATGCCCGTGTTGCTGTGGCTCCAGGCAGGGCGCTTTAAATCCGGCGCCGGTTCAGGCATCCCCCAAACCATCGAGAGCATTGAGGAGCCAGGTTCAGCAAGCACCTTGCTTGGCTTGAAACCCACGATCCAGCGGCTCTCGCTTTGGAGCGCTGCCAGCCTTGCCCTGATGCCCCTGGGGCGGGAGGGTCCTGTGGTGCAAGTGGGTGCCTCCGTGGCCCTTGCCCTCAAGAAACGCTTCCCACGGCTCTTGGCCGGATTCAGCGAAACCAACCTGGTGACCATTGGCGCCGGAGCCGGCCTCGCTGGCGGCTTCAACAGCCCCCTGATGGGCACGGTTTTTGTCTTTGAAGAGCTGACAGGGCGCTTCCTGCCCTCGGTTGTGTGGCCAGCCCTGGTGGTCTGCCTGGCGGCCGCGCTGGTGAGCAACCTCACCGGCACCCCGGTGTTCATCCTGGGCCTGATCCAGGCCCCAGAAGCCGAGTGGGTGCAGCTGGTGCTTGCCCTCCCCGTGGGTTTGGTGGGGGGCTGGCTTGGCGGATTGTTTGCCCGGCTGCTCTTTCACACCACGGCCTGGCTGAAGCCAAGGGTCAACCGCAGACCCCTGGCCTGGGGCGTGGCCCTTGGGGGCTGCTTGGCCCTGATTGCGCTACTGAGCGGTGGCCTGAGTGGCGGCGATGGCGAAGCCCTGATGGGCCACCTGCTGGGCGATAGCGGAAGCTTGCCCGTACCCGGATCTCCGATCGATCTGATCGGCTGGTTACTGCTGCTTGCCGCCCGGCTCGTGGCTCCCGTGCTTGCCCTCGGAGCCGGAATCCCAGGGGGGCTGATCGACCCTGCCTTTGCCATTGGCGCCGTCTTTGGCAGTGGCAGCCTTGAGTTGCTGGGGGGCAATGGTCAATTGGGATTGGCCCTCGGTATGGCGGCCGGCCTTGCCGGTGCCACCCAACTGCCCTTAATGACCATCCTGTTTTCCCTGCGGATGATGGGCGATCAGCAATGGCTCTTCGGCATGCTGCTGAGCGCCGTGATTGGGGCCGTGATCGGGCGAAAAATCCAGCCAGAGCCCATCTATCACGCCCTTTGGGGTCTCGGCAAAAAGCCAATCAAAAGCCCGGCACCCTAGGGGGGTACCGGGCTTCAGGAAGCTCGAAGGGCAGGTCGTCGGGCTTAGAGAGCTCCGCGGCGGTAGAAAAGCAGGAAAATCACGGCGGGGCCGGCCAGGGTAATCAGGGCAAGGGCCGCAAAGTTGGCGATCAGATGAATGTCGATGCCCATGGGGATCCGGTTCGTTAGCGCTGCAATCAGGATAGAAGCCCCGCAGGGCTGCCCACAAGAGTCCGGTCGCCACTGTGACGGCTTGTCACGTCGTAACAGTGATGGCTTGTCACTTCTTACCAGTGATGGCTTGTCACAGCGAACCTTGCGTTGTGACTGAATAGACGGAAGCCGAAGCAACTGGGATGGGTTGTAGCGAAGAGCGATGGCAGTGCATCAGCCAGTGCGGATCGTGCTGCCGATTGGACCCGGGCGAACGCCAAGACGCCCTTGGGGCCCTAAGCGAATCCCAGCGGGAGCTCTACCTCTCGATGGTGGGAGCCGATGGCTGGTGCATCCACTTCAACAGCGGCTCCCGCAGCTGCCGCATTTACGACACCCGCCCCGATTTCTGCCGCGTCAGCAACTTAATGAGCCTCTTTGGAGATAGCCCAGACGGAGATCCAGGCGATGCCGATGGCTTCGCCATTGCCTGCTGCAAGCAACAAATCCGCAGCGAGCACGGCGGCCGTGGCAGGGTGATGCGCCGATTCCTCAGGGCGATCCGCCGGCAGCCATGAGTCCCGATCCCGAAGCCAGCCCGAACCAGGAACCAGCTCAACCAGTCCAGTCAGCGCAACAAAACCAACCGGACAAAGGGGGGATCCCAATCCCGGAGAACGGTTCGGCACCCGCCTGGGGCGTGGCCTTCATCACCACCTTCACCACGGTCTTTTTGGCTGAATTGGGCGACAAGACCCAACTCGCCGCCCTGTTGCTTTCTGCCCAGTCCGGCAAGCCTGGGGTGGTTTTCCTTGGGGCCTCCCTGGCCCTGATCTGCTCGAGTTTGGTTGGCGTTCTGCTGGGCAGGTGGCTCTCCAAACTGATGCCCCCCCAACAACTGGAACGGTTGGCCGGGATCTTGATGGTGGCCCTAGGCCTCTGGCTGGGACGGCAGGCGGTCGTGGCCCTAGCTCCCGAATCCCTTCCCCTGACTTGACCAAGAACCACTGACTTGAAGCCCAACCATGGACCTCGCGCTCCTCGCCTCCACATTTGTCACGGTGTTCCTGGCCGAATTGGGCGATAAAACCCAATTGGCGATTGTCACGATCAGCGGCACCTCAAGCCGACCTGGGGCCGTCTTTGCTGGCAGCTCCGCAGCCTTGGTCTTAGCCAGCCTGCTCGGGGCCGCCGCTGGAGGTTCCCTCTCGGCGGTGATCCCAACCAATGCCCTGCAGTTGGCCGCATCGGTGGGATTTCTCGTGATTGGTCTACGCCTCATCCAACGCTCCAGCACCAGCGCAGAGGCTGGAGACGAGGCAGAAACTTAAGGGTCCGTAGACCCCCTAAAGTGATGATCAAAGGCCTGGCGGCCGTGGGCATCGCTCCGAGCCCAGACTGCCCTGCCCCATTCCCCCACCATGCTGCGCCCTTTGGGGCCTCTCGCGGTGGTCCCCCTCCAACCAGCTGACCAAGCCGATGAAGTTCACGGTCGCCGACCTGCTCGACCAGCTTCCCGCCGAAGAAGCCCTACCTATTGCCAAGCTGGAAAAGGCGCTTGGCCTGAGCCAAAAAGCCGAGAAGCAGCAACTGCGGATCGGTGTGGATGGCCTGATCAAGCTTGGGGTGGTGCAGGAAGCTGAAGACGGCATCCAGCGCCGGGAAGACCCGGAATTGATTCCCGCCAGGCTGCGGTGCTCCAGCAAGGGGTTTTGTTTTGCCCTACGGGAAGACGGCGGCGAGGACATCTACATCCGCGACCACCAGCTCAACCACGCTTGGAATGGCGACCGGGTGCTGGTGAAAGTGACCCGCGAAGGGGGCCGCCGCCGCTCCCCCGAAGGCGGGGTCCAATGCATTCTCGAGCGCCGCACGGCTTCCCTGCTCGCCCAGGTGGAACAGCAAGAGTCCCGGCTGGTGGCAACTCCCCTCGACGACAGGCTGCTCACCAGCATTGAGCTGCCCGAAGGCGACGCCAAACACCTTGATCCAGAGAGCACCTCCGTGGTCGAAGTGTTGGTGGATCGCTATCCCGTTGGCCAATTTTCACCCCAGGGCCACGTGGCCAGGCAGCTGCCCGTCAAGGGAGGGGAGGCCGCCGATCTCGACCTTCTCCTCACCAAGCATCACCTGCATGAACGCGCCGCTGCACCGCGGGCCACGCTAAAAGCCCAAGCCCCCAAGGACCGCGCCGACCTCACCGCCCAACCCGCGCTCTTGCTCCAGGGATGGTCGGGCAAGGAGGCCCCTGGTGGAACTGCCATCTGCCTGGAAGAGCAGGATGGCGGCTGGACCCTTTGGGTTCACAGCCCAGCCGTGGCTGAGCGGGTGGGCCTGGGCTCCGCCCTCGACCTTTGGCTGCGCGACCAGGGCGAGGCGCTCTGCGTGGGTCGTCAGTGGCTCCCCCTACTCCCACCTGCCCTCGCCAAGGCAGCAGCCTTCAGCGCCGGCGACGACCAGGACGCCCTCTCCGTAGCCCTTGATCTCAATAGCGACGGCACATTGGAGCACTACCGCTTCAGCCGGAGTCGGATCAAACCCGTCGCCACGGTTGATGCCGCAGCCCTGACTGCCCTGGCGGAACGCAAGCCCAAGAGCCGCACGGTGCCGGCAGCTCTGAAAGCCATCAAGGACCACCAGCAACAACTGGAAAACCTGGTGGCCGTGGCGGAACTCCTGCACCAGCAACGGCTTTCCCAAGGATCCATCGACCTGGATTTAGGGCTGCCAGCCATCGAAAGCCTGGGCGATTTGGCCATTCCTGGCCCTGACAGCCCCCTGCATGGCTGGTTTGTTCAACTGCCGATGCACCACCCCATGGCCCTGGTGCGGGAGTGCGTTCTCGTGGCAGAACGGGCCCTAGGCCAACACCTGTCAGCCCTTTCCCTGCCGGCTCTGTTTGGCACCAACGCCGCTGCCGATCCCAACGACCTCAATGACGTTGCCAAGGCGGCCCTGGCCCTCGACATTCCCCTGGAACTGAGCGAAGAGGGTGATGCCAGCGCTGCCGAGTTGGCCGCTGCTTTTGCCACCACCGATCGGAATCGGGCCCTACAACAGCAACTGCAGGGTGCCCTCAAGCCAATACTTTTGGCGAACGAAACCGGAGACCATGCCCTCGCTGGGCTCAAGGGCGACGGTGCGGCCCTGGCCCCTTGGTGCTCACCGGCTCTCCATTACGCCGATCTCTGGAACCAGCACGTTTTGGTGTTGCTGCTCACCGAAGGCAAGGATCGCCCCAGCGTGCGCCACAAAACCAGCGTGGACCTCAGCTCCGATGGCTGCATCGGCGCCATCGATTGGCCCCTGCTAGCCCCCAGTGGCCTGACCCCGTACAAGGAAGCCCTCGACCATGGCCTCGTGCAACGGCTCAACGGGCGGGTGCGTTTCATGGCCGAACTCCACAAGGATCTGTTGTCGATGGCCCAGGCGCGGCAGGCCGAACCTTTGGTGGGACAGGTGTTGCCAGGCGTGATTAGTGGCGTTCAGAGCTACGGCTTCTTTGTGGAGGTGCCCCCCTCCCAGGTAGAAGGCCTGGTGCACGTGAGTTCCCTCAAGGACGACTGGTACGAGTACCGCTCCCGCCAGAACCGCCTCGTGGGTCGCAAAAACCGACGCACCTACAGGCTCGGCGACCGGGTCGAGGTGGAGATCCAAAAGGTTGATCCCCTGCGCCATCAAATTGATTTGGCCGTCGTCCTACCCGAGGGTGCGGAGGAGGAAGCCGGCGCATCCGAGTCCTTCGGCGGCCAAGACGACCCCTTTGCCCCCATTCCCGTGATCACCGAGGCCTGAACCCAGTGCCCTCGGCCGATCCCATCGTTTTAGCCATCTCTGGGGCCTCGGCCCAACCCCTGGCCGAGCGGGCGCTCCAGCTGTTGCTGGAGGCTGGTGAAACCGTGGAAGTGGTCACCTCCAAGGGAGCCATTGGGGTGTGGCAAGCCGAGCTCGGCATCCGGGTGCCCCTGGAACCGCGAGCCCAGGAAGCATTTTGGCGGGAGCGCACGGGGATGGCGGGGGGCCAGCTGCGTTGCCATCGCTGGAGTGACCAGTCGGTGGGCATCGCCAGCGGTAGCTTTCGCACCAAGGGAATGGTGATCCTCCCCGCCTCGATGGGCACGGTCGGTCGGATCGCCTCGGGGGTGGCCTTGGACCTTGTAGAGAGGGCCGCCGATGTGCACCTCAAGGAAGGCAGACCCCTGGTGATTTGTCCGCGGGAAACCCCCTGGAACCTGATCCACCTGCGCAATCTCACCACCCTGGCTGAAGCCGGGGCCCGCATCGCTCCCCCCGTGCCTGCCTGGTACCACCAACCCCAGTCCATCGAAGACA
>CAMDSS010000120.1 GCA_945907085.1 Cyanobium sp. NIES-981
CTGATGGGCTCCAGTGCCCTGCTGGTGAAGGGCCTGCGCACGGCCAAGGACACGATCACGGTGACGGGGGCCAGCACCGAGCGCATCCGCAGTGACTTTGCCGACTGGTCGCTGCTGCTCAGCCAGGGGGGCGATAGCCAGCAGCAGGCCTACCGGGCGCTGCAGCCGCTGGTGCAGCAAACCCGGGCTTTTTTGTTGGCCCATGGGCTGAAGAGCGAAGAGCTCAAGCTCGGAGCAGTGACCGCCGACAAGGAAGACATCCGCGATCCCCGCACGGGCGAGCTGCGTCAGACCCGCTGGACCAGCCGCCAGACCCTGGTGATCAGTAGCGCCGATGTGGATAAGGTCAATCGCCTCGCCGGCGAGATCCCGGCCCTGATCGGCCAGGGCGTGCCGCTGGTGATCAATAAGCCCGCGTACACCTACTCAAAACTGGCCGAAAAACGGGTGGACATGTTGGCAAAAGCCACTAAAGATGCCCTCAATCGTGCCCAAGCGATTGCCGCCCAGGCTGATAGCTCGATCGGCGCGATCACCAATGCGGACACCGGCACCTTCCAGCTCACGGCCCCCAATTCGACCGATGCGAGTAACAGCGGTTCCTATGACACCCGCACGATTGAGAAGGACATCACGGCCGTGATGGCGGTGACCTTCCGGGTGAACTGAGCCCCTTACCATCCTTAGGTGTAAGAGCGATCAACCGCCGTCAAAAGCCATCTGGCGCGATCGTGATCAGCAGGGAAAGTCCAGTATGGGCCAAGCTATTCCCATGGCAAATGGCTATTTTGAGCCCTATCCCAATCCATTAAAAGGCCCCCTGGGCTTGCGGCAAGCTGTAATTCTTTTCCCGAAAGAGTCGCAGGCAGGCTGTCACCACACTGGCGTCAAAGAGGCTGCCCTTGCCGGCTTCAACCGCTGCAAGACCGGCTTCCAACCCTGGTGACACCCGATAGGGCCGGTTACTGGCCATCGCTTCCACCGTATCGGCGACCGCCAGAATCCGCCCCTCGAGGCTGATCTGATCCCCCTTGAGGCCCCGGGGGTAGCCCGTGCCATTGAGGCGCTCGTGGTGTTGCCACACGGCTTCGGCCACGGGCCAGGGAAATTTGATCTGGCGCAGGGCCTCGTAGCCAGCCTGGGCATGGGTTTGCAGCAAGGCCAGTTCTTGGGGGGAAATGCCGTGGGGTTTGGTGAGGATTTCGGCGGGGATCGTGAATTTGCCAATGTCATGCACCAAGCCCGTGATGCGGATGCCCTCGCATAGATGGGCGCTGAGATTCAGCTCCATGGCGATGGCAAAGGCGAGTTCGGAAACCCGTAATTCGTGACCTGCCGTGTAGGGATCCCTGGCTTCATTGAGCGCCACCAAGGCGGCCACAATCTGATGCAGGCTTTGCATCGTCTCGGATTGATATTTGATGGCGAGGCGCTCAGCTGTTTTGCGATCTGTGATGTCGCGGATATTGCATT
Organism: Cyanobium sp. NIES-981; assembly: GCA_945907085.1. Classification (GTDB taxonomy): domain Bacteria; phylum Cyanobacteriota; class Cyanobacteriia; order PCC-6307; family Cyanobiaceae; genus Cyanobium_A. The sequence goes on from CAMDSS010000120.1 coordinate 1,474, forward strand.
GAATCACAAGATTTTGGCCGGCTCGATAGCGGTTGCTGATGAAGACAACCTCATGCGGGTTACCATTTTTGCTGGGTAAATGGAGGTCGTCTCGGCGTACGTAGCCAGTCTCCCTAAGCTCCTTAAGGATGGGCTCGACCTGCTCGCGATCCGGAAAGAGGCCGACTTCCCATAGGCTTTTGCCCAGCATGACATTCATGGTTAAGCCCAGCATCTCTGAAATGAAGGGATTGGCCTGGGTGATATGACCACTCTCGCCATCAAGGATTAAGATCCCATCTTTGGCGGATTCAAACAGGCCGCGATAGCGCTCTTCAGAGTCAAGGAGTTTTTGGCTGGATTGTTGTCTTTCAGTGATGTCACGTACGGCGGCAAGTAGCATGATGCTGGCGTTGACATCTAGGCGTAGCAGTTCAACTTCTGCGGGAAAGCTTTCACCATGTAAGCGCCGGAACTGCCACTCGAATTGATGGTGGCCTTCCTTCAGGGCGGCCTCTAGTTTGTGCTTGCCAGCTTGGGCCGATGAGGCGCCATCGGGCTGAAGATCTGGTGAGAGATCCCAGAGGCTAAGACCCTTTAGTACAGCAAGATTGTCGGCGCCAAAGAGTTGGAGGCTGGCCTTGTTCCCCTCCAGGCACTGCCATTCTGGCGGTGCTAACAGCATCAAGGCATCGCGGAATCCCTCAAACAGGAGGCGATAGCGTTCCTCGCTTTGAATCAAGGTGCCCTGGGTTCGGGCTTCTAAGACGGCCCGCAAGAGGGCTGGACCCAGTTTTTCGAGCTGGTGTTTGTAGACATAGTCAACAGCACCCCGCCGCAAGGCTTCAAAGGCGGAGGCCTCGGAGATGGTTCCAGAGACAAACAGGAAGGGAACTTTGCCATAGCTCTCATGGGCCACGGCCAGGGCCCGGGCCCCTGGAAAGCCAGGCACGGTCCAATCGGCCAGGATGGCATCGGGGATCTTTTGCTCCATGGCGGCTCGAAATGCAACCTCGTTACTGGCCCTGCGAATCCCAATGTTGATACCAGCGTCATGCAACGCATCGGTAAGCATCTCGACATCTAAATCCGAATCTTCAACAACCACAAGATCAAGTTGGCTGGCTGGCTGTTCACTGGAGTTTGTCATTTTGATTCGCCGGGCGACTTGTTGAGCAGCATCCAGTAGAGGCCCAGTTCCTTGACGATCGTTATGAATGAGTCGTAATCCACTGGCTTCACTAGGTAGCTGTTGGTTCCCAGGTCGTAGGCGCGAATCACATCCGATTCTTCCTGTGATGATGTTAAAATCACAACCGGTAGGCGACGGGTTTGGGTTTCGTTGCGAATGCGGCGCAACACCTCTAATCCATTCACTCTTGGTAACTGCAAATCGAGCAGGATCAGCTTGATTCTCTGAATATGGGTGGCGGCTTCTTCGCCGAACAGATGATCAATCGCTTGGGCGCCATCCTTGAGCCACAGCACCCTGTTTTCCAAATGGCTCTCGCGCAGGGCGTCCATGGTTAATTCGGCATCGGCCGGATTGTCTTCGATTAATAACACCTGCGTCTCGGTGGCGATTGCTGTCATGGATGATCTCCTGGGGGTGGGGATAACCTCTGCAGGGGCAGAGTGAATGAGAAGGTGGCACCTTGTCCGATCTGGCTCTCACCCCAGATGCGGCCATGGTGACGATGGATAATCCGCTGACTGAGGGCTAGTCCCACGCCAGAACCTTCGAATTCTTCTTGACTATGCAAGCGCTGGAACACGCCAAAGAGTTTGTCGGCGTAGGCCATGTCAAAACCGGCGCCATTGTCCTGGATCCAATAAATAGCGAATTCCCCTTCAATACGGCTGCCAACATGAATTTCGGCGGGATTTTTTTGGCGTGTAAATTTAATGGCGTTGGAGAGTAGATTCATCCAGACTTCTTTCAGCATGGCCGGATCTCCCTGGCATGGGGGAATGGCTTCACAGCTGAAGTTGATCTGGCGCTCGGGCTCCAGTTCGATCAGATCGGTGGCGCTCGATTCAGCCAGGTCCTGCATCGAGACCGCCACGAAATGCATCTCGCGCCGGCCAAGCCGGGAAAAGGCGAGCAGGTCATCGATGAGCTTGCCCATGCGTACGGCGTTTTGGCGCACGACTCCCAGCATGCGCAGGCCCTCCTGATCAAGCTTGTCGCCATAGGCCAGCATGACCTTGCGGGAGAAGCCATCCACGGCGCGCAGGGGCGCCCGCAGGTCATGGGAGACGGAGTAGGAGAAGGCCTCAAGCTCCTCATTGGCGGCCTTGAGCTCGGCGGTGCGCTCCGTGACGCGTTTTTCTAAGCTTTCATTGAGATTGTTGAGTTCTCGTTCCAGTCGTTTTCGCTCAGAGATGTCCCTGGCAACGGCGATAATGCCCGCCACGTCACCCATCTCATTGTGGAATATTCTGGCATTGAAGAGCACGTTCAGGAGGCTGCCTGACCGATGGCGCATTTGTAATTCGTAGTCTTTTACGAATCCATCTGCAAACACCTTCTGATAGCCCATGCGGGCTTTTTCTGGGTCACTAAAGTAGCTTGAAAAGTCCTGACCTATCAGCTGCTTGCGGTCCATCCCTGTCGCCATCACCATGGCTTCGTTGACATCTTGGATGGTGCCATCCTGTCTAATGTTAATCATGGTGTCGGGATTCGCTTCGATTAAGCTACGGGTGTAGAGCGCTAATTCTCTGCGTTCGGCCTCCAGTCACTTCTGCTTGCTGATGTCCAGAATTGTGCTGATCCATTGAATTGGCTCCCCGTCCCTATTGCGTAGTAATTGCAGGCTTTCTTCAATCCAGAGATGGCTGCCATACTTGTGTTTGTAGCGCAGGCTGAGGCGAGCAGTTATTGATTTTTTCGCCAGCAGATCCGCTTGGGCGCATTCCCATTGATCGAGATCCTCTGGAACGATTAAGGCCTTAGCATCCATCGAAGTCAGTTCCACCTGGCTGTAGCCAAGCATGGTGATGTAGGCCTGGTTGACCTGGCATTCGCCTTGCATTGAGCGTAGGGAACGGCCCATGGAGGCTTGCTCAAAAAGGGAGCGAAATAGGGACTCACTCTCGCCAATGAGCCTTGCCGCTGCCTGAATTGTCTTGCTTTGGCGCTGATACATCAGACCACTGCTGATTAGCAGGCCAAGCAGGCCAGCTCCGGCGACAAGCTCAAGGCAGCGGGCCCATAGGGATGCTCGATCGAGTTTGCGTTTGTTGGCCTCCAGTTGGTTGTTGGATTGCGCTTGGAGATGGTCGAGGATGGTTTGAAGTCGCCGCATCGCCTCGACGGATGGCCAATTGACAATCTCCTTGGCGGCAGCGATATTTCCTTGCTTCCTTAGGTCTATGCTGCTCTGAATTAAGGCTTGTTTGCTGGTTATGGCGTTATTCAGGGTTTTGATGCTTGCGGCTTGGCTAGGTGAATCCTGCAGGAGTTGAGAAGCCCGTTTAAATGTCGCCTGAAGCTCTTGATTGGCTTGATCCTGCAGATCTGCAAAGGCTTGATTGCCAGTAATGATGTAGCCGCGAGCGTTGGATTCTGACTCGCGAACGTCTCTTTCGATTTCGGACAACGCTTGCAGCTTGGCTTGGTTGTTGGCTACTTCGAGTGCCAATCGAATCGCGTCATCCCCCTGGCGCCAGGATGCGGCAACCCCAATCACAACTAGGAAGCCTGCTGCCAGCAGGGGCACTGTGGCCCTGGACGTGGGCAAGGCTGTTTTGATTCGCTTGCTGGTTTGAATGGCATCCAATGGCTATGTCCGCTCACGGTTGGGGCGGGATACTGGCCATTGGTGGCGTTGGTCGGGATTGCCTGTTCGGGCTTTTTGCTGATTAGTTGCTTGATTCTTAGACGAATATTGATGGGCGTACTGGGCGTACATCTGGACCTTCTATCTACAATTCAACTTAGCGATTGCAGCGGAATCTGGCTGGCCTTGATCTGCCGTTAATGACCGGCATCATTGCGGTTGATCTGCCCGTTTAAGCCGCTGCTGTCAGCCATGACTTGCCGTTGCCATGTCAATCAAGGGTTTCTGGTCTGTTGGGCACGATCTTGGCTCGTGCTTCTTTCCCTTGGGGCCGGCCGCCTGGCTGCTGGTGATCGGCTTTTGCCTCAGTAGCAGTGGATGCGCCAGCAACAAAAGCGAATTGTTGCGAGAACGCTGTGACCAATTGGCCAATCGCGGCTACAGCGATCGCACCGAACTTGTCGCCTTGCTGGGGACGAACGGCCTGCCAGTGAACGGCGATGACCGGGCCCTGAGCCAGGCCGCCAAGCAGTTATGTATCGCCCATCTTTGAAATCATCGGACCATCATTTGGCTATCTGGTTGAGCCTTTTTGGTGCTACCTTGGATTCCTAATCAACCCTTTTACGGGGTCATTCATCGCTGCAGCGCCCTGTTGTGTCCAAATTCCAGCAGACCGCCCTGCAACTGACCGTTAATGAGGCGGTCGATCGCTTGCTGCGTTGGGCTGTCAACCCTTGGCGGCGCCTCTCGTTGCTGGTGATTGTGCTTTTGGGCGCCTTTTTCATCGGCACGGCCCTCTCGACGGTGACCTCCACCTCCGGCTTCTCGGAGCCCTTGGCGGCCCTGCTGCCCTTGGGCTTGATCGAGCTGGCCGTGCGCTGGCGCCGCCCTCTGATCCGCCAGACGGGCGACAAGCTGGGCCTACAACTGCTCGACATGGCCCGCATCGG
>CAMDSS010000121.1 GCA_945907085.1 Cyanobium sp. NIES-981
GCAGGCCTTGCCGCACACCAGGCCGTAATCGAGCAGCACCGGCAGGCCATCGCTCTCCCGGCGCAGCACGTTGGCGGGGCAGAGATCACCGTGCACCAGCTCCTGGCTGTGCAGCACCGCCACCACAGGCAGCAACTGGCGCAACAGCAAGAGCACTTCTCCTGCCCCAAACACCAATTGGCGCTGAGCGCGGGCTTCGAGCAACTGCTGATAGCTGCGGCCCGCCTGCCACTCGCGCACCAACCACAACTGATCACCGGCCGTGATCGCCCCGCCCAGGCGGGGCACCTGGGGATGGAGCACCCCTTGCAGGCGGCTCCAGAGCTGGCGGGCTGTGGCCTGGTCCTGGTCGGGGCCCAGTTGCCTCAAGGCCACCGGAGCATTGCTGGCCAACTGGTCGCTGGCGCGCCAGAGCTTGCCCTGGGGCCCCTCACTCAGGCCCTGCTCCAGGCGATAGCGCTCGCCAATTACTTGCCCAATTGCGGTGTCCATCAGATCGCCTCCAAGCCGGCCCGCTGGGGCTGCTGGAGCCCCTTCGTAGCCAGCCAGTCGCCGTCATAGAGGCGCGACCGGTAGCGATCCCCGCTGTCGCACAGCACCGTCACGATCGTGTGGCCTGGTCCCAGCCGCCCGGCGGTTTCCACAGCCCCTGCCACGTTGATGCCCACGGAGCCCCCCAGGAACAGGCCCTCCCGCCACAGCAGTTGATAGATGGTGTCGAGGGCCGACTGGTCGTCGATGCGCACGGCGTCGTCGATGGGTGCGCCCTCCAGATTGGCGGTCACCCGGCTGTTGCCAATCCCTTCGGTGATGGAACTGCCCTCCATGGCCAGTTCGCCCCCTTTGGCCCAGCTGTACAAGGCACTGCCATGGGGGTCGGCCAACACGCACTGCACCTGGGGGTTTTGCTGCTTGAGATAGAGCGCCACCCCCGCATAGGTGCCGCCGGTGCCCGTGGCCGCCACCCAGGCATCCACCTTGCCGGCGCTCTGCCGCCAGATCTCAGGGCCGGTACTGTTGAAGTGGGCGCGGCGGTTGGCCAGGTTGTCGAATTGGTTGGCCCACACGGCCCCGGGGATTTCGGCGGCGATGCGGCCCGACAGCCGCACGTAGTTGTTGGGGTCGCGGTAGGGAACGGCGGGCACCGTGCGCACCTCAGCCCCGAGGCTGCGCAGGAGGCCAATTTTCTCCGCCGACTGGGTATCGGGAATCACGATCAGGGCCTTATAGCCCCGGGCATTGCAGAGGTGGGCCAGGCCAATGCCTGTGTTGCCGGCCGTGCCCTCAACCACGGTGCCGCCTGGCTTGAGCAGGCCCTCCTGCTCCGCTTCCAGAAGAATTCCCAAGGCCGCCCGGTCCTTGACCGAGCCCCCGGGGTTCATGAATTCCGCCTTGCCGAGGATTTCGCAACCCGTGAGCTCACTAAGGCCATGCAACCGGATCAGGGGCGTCTCGCCAACGGCCCCCACAAATCCATCGGTGATCCCCAAAGCGCTGCCGCCCATGGCGCTGGCCTGTTCAAACAATTGGCTGTGGCGGGATCGTAGGCAAGCTCCCTATGGTCGGGCCTGACTTGGGCGGTTGATGTCCGCAGCCATGGGCTCTTCCACCGCCAGCAAGGGGTTGCTGGAGCGCTTCCAGGCCGTGCGCAGCCGCAGCCTTGAGCTGATCGCCCCCCTCAACCCAGAAGACCTCTGCCTCCAGGGCATGGCCGATGCCAGCCCCCCGAAATGGCACCTGGGCCACACCACCTGGTTCTTTGAGGAATTCCTGCTCAAAGCACCGGAGCTGATGCCCTTCATCCCTGGCTATGAGCCCGCCGATCCCCGCTGGAGCTTCCTGTTCAACAGCTATTACGACGCCATCGGCGAGCGCCATCCCAGGCCCGAGCGGGGGCTGCTGAGCCGCCCACCGATCGCCGAGGTGTTGGCCTGGCGCGGCCAGGTGGACCGGGCCATCAGCCAAGGGATCGCCCAGGCCCAGCAGGATCCAGGCCAGCCTGGACCTGCGGCGTGGCTTGAGCTGGTGGAGTTGGGCCTGCAGCACGAGCAGCAGCACCAAGAACTGCTGCTGATGGATCTGCTGGATGGCTTTAGCCGCAATCCCCTCGAGCCCGGCTACGGCCCCGAACCCGAGACCCACTACGAAAGCGGCTGGCTTGAAGGCGAATCGCCATGGCTGAGCCACCAAGGCGGCCTGGTGGAGATCGGCCACGGCGGCCCCAGCGGCAGCTTCCACTTCGACAACGAAGCGCCGCGGCACCGCCAATGGCTTGAGCCCTTTGCCATCGCCAGCCACCTGGTGACCAATGGGGAGTACGAAGCCTTCATCGCCGACGGCGGCTACCGGCGGCCAGACCTGTGGATGAGCGAAGGCTGGGCCCTGGTGCAGCAGCGCCAGTGGCAATCGCCCCGCTACTGGCGTGGGGATTGGGAGTTCAGCCTGGCGGGGCGCCAACCCCGCCCCAGCCAAGCGCCCGTAAGGCATCTGAGCTGGTTTGAAGCCGATGCCTACGCCCGTTGGGCCCGGGGCCGGTTACCCAGTGAAGCCGAGTGGGAAGTGATGGCCACCGGCGCAGGCCAGCCCCTACCCCAGGCCTTCGGGGTGCTGTGGCAGTGGACCTCCAGCCCCTACCGGCCCTACCCCGGATTTCAAAGCGCCCCAGGCGCCGTGGGGGAGTACAACGGCAAATTCATGAGCTCCCAGATGGTGCTCAAGGGCAGTTGCTTCCTCACCCCCGAGGGCCACGGGCGACCGAGCTACCGGAATTTCTATCCACCGGCGGGTCGCTGGATGGCATCGGGGCTCAGGCTCGCGATGGATGGATGCCCTGGCCATCTGGACTCAAGCCCAACCCCATGCTGATCGATCTGCATCCCCAACCGGCCGACATGGCGCGGTTGGTGAGCGAGGGCATGGCCCGCCAGCCCAAGCAGCTGCCGGCCTGGTTGCTCTACGACGCGGAGGGTTCCAGGCTTTTTGATGCCATCTGTGAGCAGCCCGAATACGGCCTCACCCGCACCGAAACCAGCCTGCTCAAGACCCAGGCCACAGCCCTGGCCGCGGCCCTGGGACCTGGGGTGCTGGTGGAATTCGGCGCCGGCAATGCCCGCAAGGTGGGTCCGCTGCTGGAGGCCCTCCAGCCGCCCGCCTACGTGCCCCTCGACATCAGCGCCGACCACCTCACCGCCGCCTGCCACCAGCTCCAAGCCCAACACCCCCAGGTGCCCGTGCTCGGCATCTGCTGCGACTACAGCGACCTCGACCAGCTCCCCTGCCATCCCCTGCTGGAGGGCCAAACCCTGTTGGGTTTTTACCCCGGCAGCTCCCTGGGCAACTTCACCCCGCAAGAAGCCCAAGCCCTCCTGGTCCAATTCGCCCAGCTCCTGGGCCCGGGCGGGAAGCTCCTGATCGGCATCGATCAACCCAAGGCCGTGGCCCGCATGGAAGCCGCCTACAACGATGCCGCCGGCGTTTCGGCCGCGTTTGCGAAAAATTTGCTGGTGCGGCTCAACCGCGATTTGGGCGGCACCTTTGACTCCAGCGCCTTCCGCTACCAGGCCCGCTGGGAGGCAGGCCAAAGCCGCATCGCCATGGGCCTGGTCAGCGAGCACCCCCACACCGTGGAGTTGGCCGGCCGGTCATGGAGTTTTGCCGCTGGCGAAGCGCTGATCAGCGAATACAGCGTCAAATATTCCGCCGCTGCCTTCACGGCCCTGGCCGAGGCCGCCGGTTGGTCCTGCGCCCAGCGCTGGAGCGACCCAGATAACGATCTGGCCCTGCACCTGCTGGTGCGGGCAGACTCAACAGCAACGGCCAGCTGATCCATGGGCAGAGACGAACAGCGGGCGGCCATGCGCCAGGTGCGGGAGGGGCTGATTGGGGAGCTCGAGGAGCTCTACCGCCAGGCCTTCGATCGCATCAGCGAACAGGACCTGGGCGAAGGCGCCATTGCCCGGCTCACCCAATTGCTGCTGCGCTCCCGCGAAGCCGCCATCACACCCCTGCAAACCGAAATCGAAGCGCCCCTGATCACGAGAGCCCCCGAACCCAGCCCCTCCGAACCCAAGACCTAACGCCGATGGGTTTCCTGCTGAGCAAGCTGCTTCCCCTGGCCCTCTATCCCCTGGGCCTGGGCCTGTTGCTGCAGCTGGCGGGGGCTCGAAAGCGTTCGGGGTGGCTCTCGGGGGGTGGCATGGCCCTGATCTGGCTGTTTGCCATGCCCCTCACCAGCCGCCAGTTGATCTGGGGCCTGGAGGAGCGCAGCGCCGCCCTCACCCCGAAGACCATTCCCCAGGCCGATGCGGTGGTGGTGCTGGGGGGAGGGCTGCGGCCCAAACTGCCGCCCCGACAGGCGGTGGAAGTGGCCGAAGGCGGCGATCGCCTGCTCACCGGCCTGCGGCTGATGCGCCAGGGCAAAGCACCCCTGCTGGTGACCAGCGGCGCCAGGGTGAGCTTTACAGCAGCCGATCCGGCACCACCGGAGGCACTATGGGCCCGGGACCTGGCGATCGAGCTGGGGCTCAAACCCAGCCAGATCCTGCTGAACCCTGGCTCCCGCACCACCGCCGAAGAAGCCCAGGCCATTGGCGAACTCGGCCGGCAGAGGGGCTGGAAGCGGGTGCTGCTGGTGACCAGCGCCTTTCATATGCCGAGGTCCCTGGCCACCTTCCAAAGGCGCAGCGGCCTCACGGTGATCCCGGTGGCCTGCGACTACCAATTGGCCGATCGGGCTCATTACGGCAGGGTCACCCCGGGCAGCTTCGTCAAAGACCTGCTTCCCGATGCCGAATTTCTCTACCTGAGCACCGTGGCGCTCAAGGAACACGTGGGGCTACTGGCCTACCGGCTCAAGGGCTGGAGCTAGGGCCTATTGGTGGGGCCTATTGCTTGGGGCTCGTCCCTACTTCTTGGGAGCTGCCGGCACCAGGCTCACCCCCTCGGGGGGCGGGGTGGGATCGGGATCGGCAATCAGCATGTGCTGCAGCACAATCTCGGGACGCTCGCTATCCCGCCAGCGAATCCGGTAGGCCGGCATCTTGGTGCCCCGGCTGGTGGTTTGTTCCACAGGCTCCATCACCCAACCCCGGCGCGAGCGGCCCTGGGGGTTGCGCTTCACCACCGCATCCGCGTGCTTGAAGCGAAAACCGACGCGCTCACCGCTCATTGCTTGGAGAGCCCCGATGAGGGACATAGGCTGTTAAGCCCAATTATCCCACTGCACCCGGCCGCAGCAGTGGAAAGGCGATCACATCCCGGATCGAAGGGCTATCGGTGAGCAACATCACCAGCCGATCGATGCCAATCCCCAGCCCCCCCGTGGGGGGCATGCCCACCTCGAGGGCATGGATGAAGTCTTCGTCCACCCCTTGGGCTTCCAAGTCGCCGGCAGCCCGGCGGGCCTGCTGGGTTTCGAGGCGTTGGCGCTGATCCACCGGGTCAATCAGCTCACTGAAGGCATTGGCCGTCTCGCGGCCCACGATGAACAGCTCGAAGCGCTCCACCAGGCCTGGCTTACTGCGGTGGGCCCTGGCCAAGGGCGAATTTTCCACCGGGTAATCCAGCACAAAGGTGGGCTGGATCAGGTTGGCCTCAACCCGCTGATCAAAGGCCTCCACCAGCAAACGGCCCACCGAATCGGCCAGGGCCGGCACCTCCAGCCCCGCGGCCGTCATGGCCGCAGCGGCCTCCTCAAGGGTGGCAAACGTGGTGAAATCCAGGCCACAGGCCTGCTCCACCAGCTCGTGCATGGTGGCCCGGCGCCAGGGGGGCGCCAAATCAATCTCCGTGCCTTGGTAGGTGATCGTGGTGCTGCCGCACACCTCTTGGCACACCGAAGCAATCAGCTGCTCCGTGAGATCCATCATGTCGGTGTAGTCGGCGTAGGCCTGGTAGATCTCCACCGAGGTGAATTCGGGGTTGTGGCGGGTGCTGATCCCCTCGTTGCGGAAAATCCGGCCCAGCTCATACACCCGCTCAAAGCCGCCCACCACCAGGCGCTTGAGGTGCAGCTCGGTGGCGATGCGCAGGGTGAGGGGTAGGTCCAGGGCGTTGTGGTGGGTTTCAAACGGCCGGGCATCGGCCCCGCCGGGCACGCTCTG
>CAMDSS010000122.1 GCA_945907085.1 Cyanobium sp. NIES-981
GGCCCCCTCAGCCCAAACCAACCTGCGCCTGGCCCTCTCGGAATCCCTCCTCGCGGTGATCGCCCAAGGACTGGTGAAAACCACCGATGGCAAAAGGGCTGCCTTCCACGACATTCTGCTCAACAGTGATGCCTGCAAGGACTACATCCAGCGGGGCGAACTCGAGGAATTCGAAGCCATCATGGGCCGCAGCGCGTTTGAGGGGATGCGGACGGCCAACCAATCCCTGACGCTGCTCGTGGAAGCAGGCCGGGTCGACCCAAACGATGCCCTCGCCCAGAGCATGAAGCCCAACGAACTCAGCCAGGCCCTCCGCGGGCGCCAATGATGCTCAGCAAGCTCCCTTGCATCAAGCCAGACCCATCGCAGCAAGCCCGATCTAGTGGCTGGCTATGCGAACCAGCAAGAGCACGCCGATCCCGACCGACAACCCAAGCATGGCCAGCCGGCCATTCCAAATTTCGGCCTGGGGAGTGATACCCCGGCGCCAGGCGTTGAGCTCGCTGGACGGCACGTCTTCCGTCCCAGCATCAAGCCCAGGATCGATGGCCAGATCGACCTTCTGAACGTTCCCTTGGGCGTTCACTTGAATGCTCTCTGAATCGATCTTCTGATCGAACTGGGTCATCGCATTACACCGATGCCGTACCCCGCCACCCTAGAGGGATTAAAAGCAGGCTTGGGCTTGATAGAGGCTGCTGGCCTCCTCCAACGGCAGCCGGGGGGCTACGGCCAACTCCATGGAGCTCTGCAATCCCGCCGAAAGCCTTTGGGCTGCTGCAACCCCGATCATGGCGGCGTTATCGGTGCAATAGGGCAGCGGTGCCACCCGCCAGTTGAGGCCATCGCGGCGACAGCGTTCCTCCAGGAGCCTGCGCAACCGCTTGTTGGCCGCTACCCCGCCCACCAAAACAAGGGTCTCGAGGCCCTGCTGCTTGGCACAGGCGCAACTGCGCTCCACCAACACCTCCACCACCACCTGCTCAAAACTGGCGGCCAGGTCGGCCACCGGCAGGTCGTCGGTTCCCGCCAGCTGCTCCAGGGCACGCACCTGGCGAAGCATCGCTGTTTTGAGGCCACTAAAGCTGAAGTCATGGGGGTAGTAGCCCCCCTCAGGTCTTGAAACCCTGCCCTTAGGCAGAACAAATCGACCCGGATCCCCGCCCTGGGCGGCCTGCTCGATGGCGGGGCCCCCTGGGTAGCCCAGGTGGAGCAGCCGGGCCACCTTGTCGAAGGCCTCACCGGCCGCATCGTCGTGGCTGCGCCCAAGCCTGGAATACAGCCCCGGGCCATCGACCCGCAGAAGCTCGGTGTGTCCGCCGCTGACCAACAGCACCAGGTACGGGCCCGGAGGCAAGGGGTCCCCCAGCTGGACCGAACAGAGATGGCCCTCCAGGTGATGCACCCCCAAAAAAGGTTTGCCGTGCAGGCGGGCCAAGGTGCGTCCGGTGACGGACGCCACCAGCAAGGCACCCACCAGCCCCGGGGCAGCCGTTGCTGCGATCCCATCGAGATCCCCAGGTCCCAGGCCGCTGGCATGGCACACCTGGGCAATCAGCTGGGGGAGGGCCTCCACATGGCGGCGGGATGCAATTTCCGGTACGACCCCACCCCAGCGGGCATGTTCCTCCACTTGGGAGGCAACGGCACTCGCCAAGACGGTTTGATCACGCACAATCGCTGCCGCCGACTCGTCACAACTTGTTTCGAGGGCAAGAACGGTTGGCATTCGTTTGGGCGGGCTCTCTTAAGGTCAATCAGTGACATCTTGCCCCGCGGCCTTGCGTCCGATGCGCCGTCTTTTTCCCCGTTTGTTCGCAGCTCTGCTGTCTGTCTTCCTGCTCGTTGGCTTCGCCCCCGCGGCCAAGGCAGATGTGGCTGGCCTTACCCCCTGTGCGGAAAGCGCTCGCTTCCAGCAGCGCGCTGCTGGGGCTAAAACCGACCAGGCCAAGGCCCGTTTCGCCATGTACAGCCAAGCTGTCTGCGGTGCTGACGGCCTGCCCCACCTGATCGTTGATGGCCGCTGGAACCATGCCGGCGACTTCATGATCCCCGGCATTGCCTTCCTCTACATCGCCGGCTGCATTGGTTGGGCTGGTCGTACGTACCTGATCGCGATCCGCAACGACAAGGACGCGACCATGAAAGAGATCCAGATCGATGTCGCCCTTGCTTTGAAGAGCACCCTGGCAGCAGCCACCTGGCCCCTTGCAGCTCTCAATGAATTGAAGAGCGGCAAGTTGCTTGAGGACGACAGCAAGGTGACCGTTTCGCCCCGCTGAATCCCAGCCCGTCGATTCCTCCCCTTTCCCACTCATCGCGTTCTGAGTCATGAAGAAGTTCCTCACCACCGCTCCTGTTTTTGCGGCCCTCTGGTTTTCGGTTACCGCTGGAATCCTGATCGAATTCAACCGTTTCTATCCCGATCTCCTGTTCCACCCCATGTGATCTGGATTCGCCACCCCATCCGGATTGAGCGACCAACAGCTAAGCGGCCCTTAGGGGTCGCTTTTTTTTTATGGCGGTAAGGGCCCCTCACGGTCTGGTCTCGAGTTAGAGGCCCATCAACCGTTCGAGCTCCACAAGGGCAGTCGCCAGATCCCCATTCACCAGGGCGGCGTCGAACTCCCCCTCCGCCTCCAGCTCGATGCGGGCGCGCCCAAGGCGCTTGCTGATCGCCTCCTCGCTGTCGGTTCCCCGGCCCCGGATGCGCCGCTCGAGTTCCTCAAAGGAGGGCGGCTTGAGGAAAACCTGGAATCCGGCTGGAAAGCTTTGGCGCACCTGGCGAGCCCCCTCCAGCTCAATTTCCAACAGCACCGGACGGCCCAGGGCTAGGGAGTCCTCCACGGGTTTGCGGGGCGTGCCGTAGAGATTGCCGGCAAATTCGGCCCACTCCAAAAAGCCGCCTGCCGTCACCTGCTGCTCAAAGGTCTCCCGACTCAAAAAGAAGTAATGCTGACCATCCACTTCGCCGGCCCTAGGGCTGCGGGTGGTGGCAGAAATCGACAGCCAGATCTCGGGATGCTTCGCCAGGAGCTGCGCCACCAGGGTGCCCTTGCCCACGCCACTGGGACCCGTGATCAAGGTGAGGCGGCCGGGAACGGCGTCGACCATGGCAGGCAACAGGTTGGGGCTGCAGAGTAGAAGCCAGCATTGAAGGCCTTCGCCCTAGCCATGGACCGCGCGCAGCCCCAGGCTCGCTTGCAACCAATGGATGTGACCAGCCTCAAGGCTGTACTCAGTGAATGGCGCAGCCATCTCCTGCCCAGCCGCTTTGAGAAGGCCCAGCAGGCCACTCCCCACAGCATCCAGATCGGGCTACGCAGCCTGGAGGGAATCCATTGGCTGGAACTGAGTTGGCAGGCCGAGGCAGCCAGGGTTCATAGCGTGGACGCCCCACCCCGCATCGGGGATGGCAGCACCCTGGCCCAGCAGCTCCAGCACAGCCTGCGGGGCCTGGCCCTGGGCTCCATCTCCCAGGCCGGCTGGGACCGGGTGGTGGAACTGGGCTTTTCCCGGCGCCCCGGCGAGGCCATCGAACGCACCCTGGTGGTGGAACTGATGGGGCGACACAGCAATCTGCTGCTACTGGACCAAACCAGGCAGGCGATCGCCCTGGCCCGCCAGGTGAAACCCCAGCAATCAAGGCTGCGGCCGATTGGCACCGGCGACCCCTACCAACCACCGCCCCCCCTCACCGGGGAACCACCCCACAGCGGCGAGACCATGGCCAGCTGGCAGCGGCGCCTCAGCCTGCTGCCCCTCCCCCTTGGTCAAGCCCTCGCCAGCGCTTACCAGGGGATGAGTCCGGCCTTAATCCAGCAGCTTCTCCCTGCCGACTGGCAGGGCTTGGGCGTGGAGGAGCTCACAGCCAGCCAATGGCACCAGCTTTGGCAGCACTGGCAGGGCTGGCTGGGGTGCATTGAAGCCGAAGGCTTTGCTTGGCAGCAAAACGGCGGCGGCTACCGCTGTTGGCCGGCCCTCTCCACCCCCGAGAAAGCGCCCCTGGCGATTAACCAAGCCATGGCGGCTTACTACGGCAACCATCTGGATCAACAACGGTTGGTCCAGCGGCGCCACCAGTTGGGTCAAACCTTGCAGCGGGCCGCAGAGCGGGAGGCCCGCGAGGCCCAGGCCCAACAGGCCCTGTTGGAGGCGGTGCCCGAAAGCGACACCATGCAGCAGCAAGCCGACGCCCTCCTGAGCCAACGCCAACCCAGCCGCCAATGCGTTGACACGGCCCAGAAGCTCTACAAGCGGGCCCGCAAATTGCGCCGCTCGGTGGCAGCGATTACGCCCCGGCTGGAACTCCACCACCAGCGGCTGGCCGCCCTAGAAAACAGCCTCACCTTTTTGGAACAGGCCAGCACCATCCCAGAGATCGAAGGGCTTCAACAGGAACTCCAGGGGCTCCTGGGCAGCGGCAGCAAGGGCAAGGCCCTACCCGGTCGCCGTGATCGGAAACTGGGGGCGCCGGCCCAACCCGAGCCCCTGCAAGTGCAGAGCCTCGGGGGCCTGGCCGTGCAGGTGGGCCGCAACCACCGCCAGAACGAGTGGATTTCGTTTAAGCAAGCTCGGCGCGGCGACCTTTGGTTCCATGCCCAAGAACTGCCAGGTAGCCACGTGGTGCTCAAGGCTTCCGAAGGGATGGCCACCGACGAAGATCTCCAAACAGCCGCCGATCTGGCGGCCCATTTCAGCCGCGGCAGGGGCAACAGCCGGGTGCCCGTGGTGATGGTTCCGATTGAGGACCTCCAGCGCATCCCTGGCGCCGCCCCCGGCACCGTGCGCCATCGCCAGGCGGAACAACTCTGGGGTGAACCAGGAAGGGCCCTTAGCCTCCTTGCAGCGCAGAAGCCATGACCACGCCCCTGCCGCCCCCCCTGTCGACACCGCCACCCATTCGGATTGCCATGCCTGAACCGGAAGGCGCCAATCCCAGCAGCGACTTCCCCGGGGAAGTGGACATGACCCTGGTGGATCACCTCGACGAATTGCGCAACCGGGTGCTGCGCAGCCTGCTGGCCGTGGTGCTTGGGGCCGCCGCCTGCCTGGTGTTTGTCAAACCCCTGGTCAAGCTGCTGGAGGTGCCCGCCCACGGCATCCGATTTCTGCAACTGGCCCCTGGTGAGTTCCTGTTTGTCTCGATCAAGGTGGCTGGCTATGCCGGCCTCACCCTGGCCCTGCCCTACGTGCTCTACGAGGTGCTGGCCTTCGTGCTGCCCGGCCTGACGCGCCGGGAACGGCGTCTGGTGGCACCGGCTGTCGCCGGCTCGGCCCTGCTGTTTGCCGCCGGGCTGGCCTTTGCCTGGTGGGCGCTGGTGCCCGCCGCCTTGGCATTTTTGGTCAACTACGGCGCCGATGTGGTGGAACCGAGCTGGTCCATCGAGCGCTATCTCGACTTTGTCCTTTTGCTGATGGTGGCCACAGCCCTGGCCTTCCAACTGCCGGTGCTCCAGCTGCTGCTAGGGGCCCTTGGTCTGATCAAAGCCCGCACCATGCTGGCGGCCTGGCGCTGGGTGGTGGTGATTGCGGCCATCGCGGGTGCCGTTCTCACCCCATCCACCGATCCGGTCACCATGTTGCTGCTCTCAGGCGCCATTACCGCCCTGTTTTTGCTGGGCGTGGCCCTCGTGGCCCTGGCGGAGCGGCTCAAACCCAGCAGCGCCCCAGTCGCCTAGGGCGGCCCAAGCGAGCTCCAGGCCAGGGGTCTAGAGCAAAAACTCACTGGCCCGTTCGGGGGGGATCTCCAGGGGCAAGGTCATGGCCCGGCCGAGTCGAGGTTTATCCGCGGTGGTTAGGAGCCATTGGCGCACCTGGGCCGCTACCCCGAGGCCATTGAGCAAGCCCACCAACTCCTCGAGCTTGAGCCGATAGGCCTCAGGTCCGAGGGGAAACGACTGCTGCTCCAAATACGCCCACATCACCTGGATGTGAAAACGGCCTTGGCGCTTCACCAGTTGCAGGTCGTAGGTGGCCTGCCAGCGTTGGCGCAGGATCGCGATCAGCTCGTCCGCTGAAAGTGCCTGTTCTGGAAGGGATTCGCCGTCTTCGTCGGGCAAT
>CAMDSS010000123.1 GCA_945907085.1 Cyanobium sp. NIES-981
CGCCACCAAATTCAGGCATCGATCGCCAGTGAGATTGATCCGATCGTAAGAAAAGACGCCCAGCCTGCACGCCTTGGTGAGCACACAAAAAAAACCGCCCGAGGGCGGTGCCTCCCCAAGGAAAAGGAGAGGAGGAGTTGAATGAAGAAGCGCGCCTGGAGAGATTCGAACTCCCGACCCTCTGATCCGTAGTCAGATGCTCTAATCCGCTGAGCTACAAGCGCATGGATCCCATTCTCACCGCATGGGGTGCCCATCCGTCAAACCCCTCGCCCCCTTCACCATGCCGATCCGTTGGTACGGCCCTGCCAATCCCGAAGACCCCACCTACCGGCATTTCGAGCGAATCGTCAATCTGACCCTCCATGCAGCCCTGTTTGCCCTGTTCAATAGTGGCCTCTGGGTGGTTCAAAACCTGCGCCACCCCTGGAACCACCTGAACTGGCTAACCCTGGCATGGCTAGCCATGCTGGTCATCCACGCCGGCGTGGTGATCAGCATGCGACCAAGCGGTGAACAACTCGAACCATGACCCTCAGCGCCAGCGACCTGCGTGACTTGGAACTAGCCCTTGGCGATCGCCTGTATCTCCAGGTAGCCGGCTGGCATCTTTACCTCAAAGATGCGGGCCTGGCCCAAGCCTTAGCCATTGAATGTTCGGCACGCCTCAGCCAAGGGGCCTCGATTGCCGCCCGGCAAGCCCTTGAGACCGTTCAAGTACCGATTGGCGGTAGCGCCACCAGGCTGCCCTTGGCCCGCTTGATACCGGCCGGCCAGCTTCGTGATCTGGAAGAGGTTCTCGACCCCTTTTGCCGATAGGGTTGCCCCACCTGAATACGGGCTGTGCTGGTCATCGAGGTCACCAATGCTCGCGAAGTCATGCGCCAGAGGATTGGCCCCCTAGGGAGTCGCCTGATTGGCAAGGTTGTCGATGCCGAAGCCCAGGTGGAAAAGGCGCTGATTCAGGAGATGGAAACCGCCTTCAAAGAATTCGGGATCGAAGCCCGCATCCTGTCCGTGGAGGGCCCCAAGATGCTGGGTCGCTCCCACCTCGAGATCCCTGTGCACGTCAGGGAAGAGCGTTGCGTGAGACTCAGCGACTAAGCCATCGGTAGCCGGCGCTTCAACTGGGAGATGAGCTGGTTCGCCAACTGCTGCGCTTCTGGCACTCCGGCAGCTGTGGCCATCCATCCATAAACAGTCAGACCCAGGGCGCCACTCAGGCCAAGCTGCAGGCCAAGGCCCACCAACCCCTGGGGCCAAGCCACAAACGAGGCCAGGACCCAAGCCGCCCCACCAGCCACGGCAGCCGCACCGAGGAGCAGCAAGGAATCCCGGGCCCAGACCCGCAAGGGCAAACCACCCAACCGGGATTGAAGGGCCAAAAGCAGCGCCAAGCAGGTGATGGCATTCACCCCCACCGTGGCCAGCACCAGCCCAGGGGCACCGAAATTCAAAGCAGGCAGCTGCTGGCCCCAGGGGGTGGGCCCCCCCACCAGCGTCCAGTCGAAGATCACATTGAGGCCAATGCCTGCCACAGACCACCGAAATGGCGTAGTGCCATCGCCAAGGGCATAAAACACCCGCACCAACACATCGCGCCCCAGATACGCTGGCATGCCAAAGCCATAGGCCATCAGCAAGCTGGTCACAATCACCGCGGCCTGGTGATCGAAGGCACCCCGCTCGTAGACCAGGGCCACAATCGGCCCGGCCAGGGCCACGAACAGGGCGCCAAGGGGCAACATGCTGGCGCTCGAGAGCATCAGCCCCTGGCGGATCCGGTCAATGAGGGCCGGGCGATCCGCGGGGGCCGTCAGCCTGGCGAACACAGGCAACAGGGGCACCAACAAGGCATTGGAGATCAGGCCTAAGGGTGTCTGTACCAACAAGTTGGCGTAGCCAAGGCCGGCCGCCGCACCAAGGATTCCTGAGGCAAAAAACAGATCCGTAAACACGTTGATCTGCAACATCCCGGAGGAGAAGGTGGCGGGCCCCATCACCTGCAGCACCTCTTGCACCCCGGAGTGCTTCCAATCCCAAACCAGCTGAAATTTGTTTAGCCCTTGCTTGGCCAGGGCCGGCAGCTGAATCAACCACTGCAACAGCGCCCCCAAGGTGGTGCTGGCCGCCAAAACAATCCCCCCGAGCACGGCTTGCTGGGGAAGGGCGAGGGCAGGACCAACCTGCCACCAAAGCAGGCCAAGGCCGCCAATCACCGCGACGCTGGAGAGCAACGGACTGACCGAAGGCAACCAAAAAACATCGGCGGCATTCAGCGCGCCAAAGCCCAGGCCGATCAACCCGGCAAAGAGGGCCATGGGCGCCATCCAGCGCAGCTCAAGCACGGCGATCGCATGGCGTTCGGCATCGAGGCCTGGACCCACCAACGTGATCAAGGGATCCGCCGCCACCAACAACACCAGGGTGACCCCGATGAGGCCCGCCCCAACGATCGTGTTGATCGCCGCCAGCACATGGGCCCCCTCCTCCCGGGGTCGCCGGGCCAGCACGCTCACCATGGCGCTATGGAAGGGGCCGTTAATCCCCCCCAGCAGGATCAACAAAAAGCCCGGGAGTACATAGGCATAGTTGTAGGCGTCATAGGCGGCACCCACGCCAAAGGCAGCCGCAATCACCTGTTGCCGCACCAGGCCCGCCACCTTGCTGAGGGCCGTGGCCACGGCCACGATCAAGGCAATCCGGCGCAGCGATCGACTCATGGCCGGCAGTATGGCGGGCCTGCCCCAGCCCTCCAACCATGGTCACCGAGAAAAGCGCGGGCACACCCATCGAAATCCTCCAGCTCGGCCCCCTGGTGGAGGGCACCTTGGTGAAGCGCTACAAACGCTTCCTCGCAGATGTGGAACTCGACAACGGCGACCTGGTAACCGCCCATTGCGCCAATACCGGCCCCATGACGGGCGTGCTGCACCCCGGTGGACGGGTCCGCCTTCGCCACGCCCCCTCACCCACCCGCAAGCTGGCCTGGACCTGGGAGCAAGCCCAGGTCCTTGGCGCCCAAGGCGACCAGATCTGGGTGGGGATCAACACAGCCCTCCCCAACACCTTGGTGCGCGCCACGATCGAGGCCGGATGCCTGGAGCCCTGGCTTGGACCGATTGGCGCCATCAAGTCTGAGGTTCCCTACGGGGAAGGCCGCCGCAGCCGCATCGATTTGCTGCTCACCCCCGGGGAAGGTGCCAGCGACCCCAGGCCCATCTATCTCGAGGTCAAAAACACCACCTGGACCCAGGGGGACCTCGCCCTCTTTCCCGACACCGTGACCGAGCGAGGCCAAAAGCATCTGGTGGAGCTCAAGGCCCTCCTCCCCGAAGCCCGGGCCGTGCTTGTGCCTTGCTTGAGCCGGGCCGATGTCACCCGCTTTGCCCCAGGGGATTCGGCCGATCCTCGCTATGGAGAACTCTTCCGCGAGGCCCTTGAAGCGGGCATGGAGGTGCTGCCCTGCACCTATGGCTTTTCCGAAACGAGCGTGTCCTGGCTTGGGCTCGCCCAGGTTGAAGCCAGGGGGCCCGCCTAGGGAGACCAACCGGCGGCATGGGGCGCCCATAGAGTTTGCGCACCCCCGTAGCGGCCTTTGTGGATACCCGCGCCTTTAAACGCTCGCTGCACCATTCGGAGCGCTACAACCGCCGCGGCTTTGGCCTCGGTGAAGAAGTAGCCGGGAGCCTCGAGCAGGCCTACCAAAGCGACCTGATCGCCAAACTGCGCGAAAACGGCTACGAACTGCGCCGCGGTCGGCTGACGATTCGCCTGGCCGAGGCCTTTGGTTTTTGTTGGGGTGTGGAACGGGCTGTGGCCATGGCCTACGAAACCCGCCGCCACTACCCCACCGAGCGCATCTGGATCACCAACGAAATCATTCACAATCCCTCGGTGAATGACCACCTCCGCGAGATGGACGTGCAGTTCATCCAGGTTGAGGGCGGCGTGAAGGACTTCTCCGACGTGGCCAGCGGCGACGTGGTGATCCTGCCGGCCTTTGGCGCCACGGTGCAGGAAATGCAGCTGCTCAATGAACGCGGATGTCACATCGTCGACACCACCTGCCCCTGGGTGTCCAAGGTGTGGAACACCGTGGAGAAACACAAAAAGCATGCCTTCACCTCAATCATTCACGGCAAGGTGAAGCATGAGGAGACCCTGGCCACCTCATCCTTTGCCGGCACCTATCTGGTGGTGCTTGACATGGCCGAAGCCCAGATGGTGTGCGACTACATCCTGGAGGGAGGCGATCGGCACGCCTTCATGGACCGTTTCGCCAAGGCCTGCTCCCCTGGCTTTGATCCCGATCGCGATCTGGCCCGCGTGGGCGTCGCCAACCAGACCACGATGCTCAAAAGCGAGACCGAAGAGATCGGCCGCCTGTTTGAACGCACGATGTTGAAGCGCTATGGCCCCGCTGAGCTAAGCGAGCATTTCCTGGCCTTCAACACCATCTGCGACGCCACCCAGGAACGCCAGGACGCCATGTTTGCCCTGGTCGATGAGCCCCTGGATTTGATGGTGGTGATCGGCGGCTACAACTCCTCCAACACCACCCACCTGCAGGAAATCGCCGTCAGCCGCGGCATCCGCTCCTTTCACATCGACACACCAGAGAGGATTGGTCCAGGCAACCAAATCGAGCACATGCCCCTGGGCAGTGCCCTGGAAACGGAACGTCCGTTTTTACCTGAGGGGCCGATCCGTGTGGGCATCACCTCCGGCGCCTCTACCCCCGATCGCGTGGTGGAGGACATCATTGAGCGCATGGTTGCCCTGACGGAAGCCTGAGGCCCAACCCGGGGGCTTAACATTCTTTAAAGGTTCCAGCCCCCTCGCCACCAGGCCCGAGCGCTCCTTGGGGATTGTTCTTCTTGTTTCGCCAGTCTTGATGCCGTTGCCTTCCCTGCTGTCGTCGTCACGAACGCCAGCAACCGCAATGGCAGTCCAATCCCCGGCAGAGTCCTCGCCCATGCAGAGCCTGCGCCACATCGATGATCCACGGGTGCGCTGTTACACCAGCAACTTTTCCGATCTGATGGAAATGCGGGCGCCAGCTCCTGTGGTGCAGGCCTACCTGGATAGCCATGGGGGATGGTTCCAGCGCTGTGCTGCGCCGATGCAGGTGAGCCCCATCAGCACGAATGGCTATCTGCTCACGCTCGGGCGCTTTGGCAACTTTGGCTTCGATGTGGAGCCCACCATTGGCCTCGAGCTACTCCCGCAAAGCCAGGGGGTGTATCGCATCATCACCGTGCCCATCCCGGCTGGCGAAACCAGCCTCGAGGGCCTCTACGACGTGGAGTTCAACGCCTCTCTCCAGCTTCAGGAGCCCAGCGCAACCCCTGGAGACGCCGAAGCGCTCACCTTCGTCCGGTGGGACTTGGATTTGAGTGTTTGGATCCAACTCCCTGGGGTGATCACCTTGCTCCCAGACAGCCTGGTCCAAAGCAGCGGCGACCACCTGCTCACCCAAATTGTGCGGCAGGTTTCCCGCAAACTCACCTGGAAGGTTCAAGAGGACTTCCACGCCAGCCATGGCTTGGAATGCCCCCCCAGGCAGAGGGCCCAGTTTTAGGCCGGGCGGTTTTCCCAGATTTTGGCCACAATCTGCATGCCACTGACGGCCTGCCAGAGGAACAGGGTCATGAGGCCCATATTCAGGCCCACATGGGCTTTGCGGGCAATCAGGTTGCCCTGCTGCATCAAGGGCGTGAGCGACGCCGCTATCGCAATCATGCATGTCATGGCGATCCCCACAAGCAGGTGGGGCCCCACAAACAACTTGCCATTGTTGAGGTAGGTGACGGCCATGCCCCCAAAGGTGCCGATCACCATGATCGCCAGCAGAACGCTGCCGATCTGGAAATGGCGCTTGGCGAATTGACCCTTGATCAATTGCTTGCGCGCCTCCGGATCCGCCGTGCGGGTGCGCTTGGCCTTGATGCCCAAGAACATGCCGTAGCCGGCGAGAGCTAAAAGGCTCCACATCAACAACGGATGCAGAAAGTTCAGGT
>CAMDSS010000124.1 GCA_945907085.1 Cyanobium sp. NIES-981
CTTTTGAGTGCGGCCGGCAAAGATCTCAAAACCGACCTGGGCCCCATGGAACTGGGAGGTTTGATTACGGCCATGGGCACCACCCACCTCGAAACCAAACGGCTCGGGGGGCGACCCTTCTACCGCGATGGCCTGAGCTACTGGGATGCGGAATGGCCACCGGCCAGCCCATCGGCATCGGATGGCTCCACCACCGAGAACGACCGCTACCGCAACCTCTACTAGGGCTGGTCATTGGGGGGGTGCCCATCGGCACTGTCTCTGGCAGAGAGGGTGATGAGGGCCAAGAGCAAGGCAGCCCCAGCCAAGATCGGCGTGGAGGCGGCAACCGTGACCCCCAGGGCAGCGGTGAACCAGATTGAGGCCGCACTGGTTAATCCCCGCACCTCGGGGAGGGCATGCTTGGGCTGCCACCTGGGCACCAAAATTTCCCCCGCCCCCAAAAACCCAATGCCGGTGGCCACCCCTTGGATCGCCCGGCTGCGGGCATCGAGGCCAGGGCCAGCCGCCAGCACCATCAAACAGGCACTGAGGCCCACCAGCACATGCACCCTCAGCCGGTTCGGATGCGTCCTCGCCCCGTGGTGAGCCCGGTTCAGGCCGACCGCAAGCCCGCACAACACCGCCAGACCCATGCGGGCAACGGCCTCCAAATCGGGGGTGAGCGCCGGCAGCCAGCTCATGGCCGTAAGGCGCAACGTGGATGATCCCCATAAGCTCCAGGGAGCTGAGCGTTGCCGCGGCCCGTGCTGAACCTGCTGCTGCGCAACAGTCTGAAGTTATTCGTGGCCGTGTTCGTCACCGCTGCAATCGCCTCCTGGACCGAACGAATCCAGTTTCTCTGGTATCCGCTGCTTGCGGTGGTGATCGTTGTGGACGACAACGACGATCACACCGTTCAGGCCGCGACAAGCCGCATCGTCGGCACGGTGATGGGGGGCCTGATCACCTTCCTGGTGCACACCATCTTGAGCGGCTGGATCGGCGTGCTGGTGTCGTTACTGCTGATGATTCCGGTACTGGAACGGCTGGGCTGGCAGAGCGCCCTGGGCACCGCCGGGCTCACCAGCGTGATGTTTCTGATGCTTCCCAGCCATGCGGCCCTCAACTGGGATTACGTCTTCAACCGCGGGCTCGACACCGTGGTCGGCTGCGTGGTGGCCCTCGGGGTTGGCCTGCTCTTCTGGCCGCACAACAGCACAAGCGAGCTCAAAGCCGCCGATCGCCGCCTGCGCCGGTCGCTGCAGACCCAGCTGCAGGCCTACGGCGACTGGCTCGGGCAACGTGGATCCCGGCCCCAACCGCTCGATCCAGCGCCGCTCAGCAACGACCTGCAGCGCATGGAGCAACTGGTTGCCCTGGAGCTCAGCGGCCCGCGCCATCAGGCCCTGCGCCAAAGCGGCTGGGAGAAGCGACTACGGCTGTGGCAGCTCGCCCACTTTCACTGGATCGCCTGGGAGCGGCTGATGACAGGGCTGCCGGAAGAGCAGAGTCGCCAAGCCGATCTGCTCCGCCACGGGGTGGAGGACCTGCAACGGCAGCTGGGAGGAAAACCCGCACCCACTCCAAGGCGCCAGCCGCAGCGCTGGCAGCAGTTGGCTCAACAGCTGCAACTGCCACTGCTGCCGCTGCTGGCCCTGGCCGAGGAAGGCCGCCCGTTGCATGCCTGTTTGGGGGGGTTGAACCGGATGGCACCGCCGTGATCAACCGCAACGCCCTACGCACCGCTTTCACCGCCGGGCTCGGCAACGCCTTCGCCAGCCTGTCTGGGGTTGGCGACAGCCAATACGTGGCCCTGGCGGTGCTGGCTGTGTCCACCGGCACCTACGGCGGAGCCCTGGCCCTCGGACGCCAGCGCCTGCTGGGCACTGCGCTCGGGTCAGTGCTGCTGCTGATCGGCTACGAGGGCTTGCGGGGTGTGCCGATGCCGCTCGCGATCGCCATCACCCTCGGCACCCTGCGCCTGCTGGGCGGGCTGCTGAAGCTGCAGGTGGGCTACAAGGTGGGCGGCATGATCATCGTGATGGGCTGGCTTGTGCACGAGGGCGGCCTAGCCACCTGGATCCCGATCCGCTTCTTCTGGACCTCCTTCGGGGTGCTGATCACGCTGCTGGGCCTGCGGCTGTTCTGGCCCGCCCGCGGACTCGACAGCAGCCTGGCCCAGGTCGCCAACCTGCTCGGCCAGCTACAGCGCTGCTTCGACGACCTGGCGGCGCAGGTTGATCCAACCATGGCGAGCCAGGTGGTTGATCCGGTGGGGATAAGCCGCTACCGGGCCCTGCGCAACCAGCTCATCGCCATCCGGCGGCAACGCCCCGCACTGATGCAGGAGCTGGGATCACTGCCGGAGCGCCATCCGGCGACGCTGCTGATGGCCAACTTTGATGGAACCACCTCCCGCCTGATCTCCCTCGTGGGCGGAATGGTACGGGAGCCTCCGATCATCCAGGATCGCCATCTCGTGGTGCAACTGCACCGGGCCGAAGCGGAGTTGCTGCAGGCCATGGCTGGCCATCTGGGGCAATGGGAAGAGCAGATTCGAGGTCGCAGGGGTCTACCCGAGCCACCAAAGACCGGGTTACAGACTCCGCTTAGCTGGCAGGAGTTGGGCCAGGAGCTCAACGATTCCACCGCCAACACGGCTTCCTTGGAGCGGCTCGAGCGGATCGCAAGCCGGCTGATGCTCTGCCGCCAGGCCGAGCAGGCCATCCGAGCTGCCGAAGCAAACTGGGCAACAATTCTGGGCAGGGCCTGAACCAAGCGATGGCCCTCATCAGCCGACTGCTGCAACAGCGTCACGCCTACTACCGCGCCCTGCTCGCGGTTGAAGTCATCGCCCTGGTGAGCCTGCGCGCCCTTCAGAACGCCCCACGGCTGGTGAGCGTGGTGTATCTAATGATCATGGGAATGGCTGTGCTCCTGGATTCCCCCCTGCTACCCCGCAACCGGCTCAGGCCGGAGATGAGTGAGAGGATCCCGAGCAAACTTTTGCCCCGCCTGAAGATCACCCTGATGCGCCGCCAAGTGTTGCTGGTGGGCTGGGTGTTGGCGCTGATGATCGAGGTGGGCTGGCAGGCAGCCCTGGTGTTCAAGCCTTATCTGGCCGTACAGCTCAGCGCCCTGCACCTGCTGATCTGGCTGCCATTGATGCTGCAGCAACTCTGGGGAGTCATCAATGCCCTGGCAGAGGAGCCGCTTTTTGGCGGAGATCTACTGATGGGGGCTGCAGCCGGCTACCTGCTGGTGGGCTTCACTGGCGGCACCGTGCTCAATTCTCTTCTCGTGCTCGATCCGGCGGCCTTCAACCTGCCGGCCCATGGGCATGACCTACCCGATGGCATCGGCCATGCCCCCGCCATGCTGGGAGCCGCCTTCGCCAGCCTCACCACCATTGGCAGCCCGGTCCTGAAAACCGGGAGTCTCACCAGCCTCACCGCCAGCGTGGGCATCACGATCGTGGGCCAGCTGTATGTGGCCATCCTGATCGCCGGGGTGCTGGGAAAACCCAGGTTGCAGGGCAATCCGAGCCAGCCGGCTGCCGCCCCTGAAGCTGAACACCCCCAGGGGAAGAACGCCACTACACAAATCAGACTGCGGCGGACCAGGCGCTGATCTGCATCACCGTGGCAATGCGCAACCGCGCCCTGGCCCTTTTGGCGCTGGGTCTGATCCCGGCCCAGCTGACCGCGGCTGCTTTGTCCGCTCCACTGCCTGCACCGTTTCCAGGCCAGCCGCGGCCAACCCAAAGCACCGAGCTTCTCAAGCGCAGCTGGCAGAGGCTGGATGCGGAGCTGCGGGCCCTGGATCAGCTGCTGCCCAGCCAGCCCGAGGCCCCTGTGCGCGACGTGCTCAGCACACCGAAGCTGCCCGCCAATCTGATCAGGGCCAACCAGCCCGCCACCCGTCAGATCCAACCCGCCGACAAAGTGGCCGGTCCGCCGCTGGATCTGCCTACCCCCAAGCAGCTTCAGGCCAGCGGCGTCGCCGGTCTGAGCCTGGAACAGGCCCTGGCCATCGCCTTTGGTAACAGCGCCAGCCTGCAGGCCCAACGGGAGCAGGTGGCCGCCGCCCTGGCCAGCTTCCAGGCCGCCATGGGCAGTTATTGGCCCACCATCAGCGCCTTTGCGACCGGCGGCTACGAGGGCAGCCGCAGCACCACCACCTCCAACAAGCCCAACGACAACCTGGGGTTTGGGCCAAATTTCGATCCCCCGAACGGCCCCTTCTACGTTCCCAACGGCGGTTCCGTGGCGGCCACCTCCGGGGAATGGAGCAGCGAAGGCGGCCTACAGCTCAACTACGCCCTGGTCGACTTCGCCCGCACACCCACGGTGCGCGCGGCCCGCGCCAGCCTGGAGCAGCGGCGCAGCACCTATGCCAACCAGCTGCGCTCCCTGCAATTGCAGGTGAGTGAGGCCTACTACCAGCTGCAGCAGGACGAGCAGCTGGTGCGCGTCTACGACGCCAACCTGCGCAACGACCTGGTGATCTTGCAGGACAGCCTCGACCTCAAACTGGCCGGCCTCGTGCCCAGGCTCGATGTGCTGCGGCGCCGGGCCATCCAGGCCTCCGACGAAGAAACCCTGATCCAGGCCCTCGCAGACCGGGCGGTGGCACGCCGGCAGCTGGCAGTGCTGCTGAACCTGCCGGCCAACGTGACCCCCACCCCCAGCGACCCGATCGTGGTGCAGCCCCGCTGGCCGCTCGATCTGGAAGCCAGCCTGCTGGCGGCCTACCGGGGCAATCCCGAACTGGAGGCGATCCTGGCCACACGGACGGCCCTGGCCCAGCAGAGCCAGGCCACCGCGGCAGGGCTACTACCGAAGCTTTCCTTGTTTGCCAGCGGAGGAGGAAGCAGCTCCCAAACCAGCCTGGGCAACTTCGAGATCGGTGGAGGAGGCTGCTGCGGCTCTACCGCCCTGCCCCTCTCCACTACCAGCGGTTGGGACTGGTCGGCAGGCCTTACCCTCACCTGGCTGCTGTTTGATGCCGGGACCACCGCTGGGCAGGCGCGGGCCCTGGCCAGGCGGGAGGCGGCCGCAGCCCAGCAGTACGCCGCGACGCGCAACGACATCCGCCTGCGGATCGAGCAGGCCTTCTTCAACCACGAGGCCAGCCTCGCCAAGCTGAGCTCCGCCCGCCGTGGAGTGGCCGCGGCCCTCGAGGCCTTCCGCGATGTGCGCCTGCGCTACATCACCGGCCTCGACAGCGAGCTCAATTTGTCGATTACCCAGGACCGCCTGATCAACAGCCAGGTGCAGCGGCTCAACGCCACCGTGGGCGTGAACATCACCTACGCAAAGCTTTTGAAGGAACTGCTACCGATGCCAAGCGATCCCAACGCGCCAATCCTGCCGCAGCTACAGCTGCGCACCAGCGCCACGGGCCAACCCTGAACAGGCCGCCCTCCATGGCCTTCTCCCTGCCAGCCCTGAGCCCCCTGTGGCGCAACAGTCTGCGCATTTGGCTTGCTAGCACCCTGGCGATCGGAATCATGTTCTGGTCAGGGCGCAGTGGGGTGCTGGCGGTAGCACTAGTGATGGCGGTGTTGTTCGTGAACGAGAACGACTTCACCCCCGCCCGCAGCATTGGCCAACTAGTGGCCGGCGCCTTGATCGGCATCCTCACGGCCATCGTGCTGCACGAGCTCTCTACCAGCTGGCCGATGCTTGGAATCGCCCTACTGGTCACCGGGGTGCTGGTGCGCATTTTGGGGCTGGTCAAAGGTCTGGGCACGGGCTATCTGTGCTGCTGGGCCGTGGAACTGATGCACCGCGGCAACCAGTTCAACTGGGCTGAGATCTTCAATCTCACCTTTGCCGCCGTAGTGGGCATCCTGATGGCGCAGATCGCCACCTGGGCCCTCTGGCCGCGCCGACCGCTGCAGCTTCTGCCCGCCCTGGAAGCCCGGATTGCCCACCAGCTCGGTGAGCAAATCACAGCGATGCAGCAGTGGTTAAGCAACGGCGGCACGCCCCCTGCAGTCCTGCGCTCGCAGGATCTACTGCCCACCATCCAG